>CBINJX010000092.1:0-9958 GCA_966251085.1 uncultured Verrucomicrobiales bacterium | reverse complement strand
TAATCGATGGCTATCGAATAGCTGGCATAAATCCGTTGGTGTCCACTTTTCATTAGCCGCCAGGTTGCGCACTGATCGACGTGGACAGACTTGGATTAATTCTGCCCGTGAGCCGCGCGTGCTGCCACTCGCGCGTTCCAGTGTCTCAGAAGTGAAAGCACTTCTTCATCCTCCAGCGTATCGCCCCAGCTTCCGATCGTCGCAGCTATTTCGAAGTCTCCGCCGAGCAGCCGGACGGACTTCACGATTTCGCTGATAATCTCTAAATCTATTTTCGAGGGAGTCGTCATGTCGTCGCGTGTTTAACCGCAGTTGCATCACGACAACAAGTCACTCTCTCCATGCCTCGGAAAAGCGATGCTTCGAAGGCGATTGTCTTGCTGCGGTCGCTCGCTACGCTCCGTGACTTCATGGACACCAACGCCAAAGAAAGCGGTATTGTTCTACGCACCCAGGAACTCTGCCAAGCCGTCGTCGAACAGTCGGATTTCCAGTCACTTAAAGCCAAACTCGATGCTTTCATGAGCGATGAATTGCTGAAGTTTAAATACCAGCAACTCAACGACCTCGGGAACCTGCTCTACATGAAACGCGACAATGGCGCGGAGATCCGCGAAGAAGAGGTCGTCCAGTTCGAGACCATGCGGGAGGAATTGCTGGGGAATCAGGTGGTCCAGGGCTTCATGGAAGCGCAGCAGCAGCTACAGCAACTTCACCAGATCGTGGGGCGCTTTTTGGACAAAACCTTTGAACTCGGGCGTCGCCCCGAATTTGAAGATGTGCATGATGGTTCCTGCTGCGGCGGTGGTTGCCACTGAAGAGGACGGGGGAGACGGAGCAGAGATTTACCTTCTCCCGAGTGATTCACTCAGGGCGGTCAGGTTGCCGCTGAATACCGCGCTCGCGATGAACGAGCGTATTGCACTGGCCACGGCCCTATCATGTTGCTTTGCCCCGGGGCTGATCTCTCCCTATACTCCGGCCCATGCAATCCGGTCCCCCCTCAGCGGAAGCCTCAACTCCGCTGACTCCCCCCGCCGTATCCCCCGAGGCTCCGCGCTCCTCCCGTGGTCCCATGCTCGCGCTTCTTGCGGCATTTCTCGGATGGTTGTTCGATGGTTTTGAAATCGGTCTATTTCCAGTCGTCGCTCGACCGGCGCTTCTCGATATGCTCGGGCCGGGTGGGGAAGGAGGAGTCGGCATATGGATGGGGCGCATCACGGCAACGTTTCTCGTCGGAGCCGCTGTGGGAGGTGCCGTTTTCGGCTGGTTGGGGGATCGCATCGGGCGTGTGCGGGCGATGGCGCTCTCCATCCTCTGCTACTCATTGTTCTCGGGCGCCGGTTTCTTTGCCCAGGAGCCGTGGCATCTCGCTGTATTCCGCTTTCTGGCAGCACTGGGAATGGGGGGTGAGTGGGCGCTGGGAGTTGCTCTCGTGATGGAAGTATGGCCGGAGAAACATCGCCCCTGGCTGGCTGGGGCGATTGGCGCGGCGGCAAATATCGGCATGGTGCTCGTAGGTCTCATTGCCACCGTGGTGCCAGTAACCCAGGAATCCTGGCGCTGGATGTTCCTTGTAGGCGCAACACCCGCATTGCTCACGTTTGTGATCCGGCTCTTCGTTCCCGAGAGCGAGCGGTGGCAGCACGCCAGGGAAAAGGCGGGGCAGGCACAGACATCTCCGCTGCGCGAGGTATTCCGTGCGCCTTACACGGGACGAATGCTCATCGGCATCGTTCTTTCTTCCGTGGCCCTCATCGGCACCTGGGGATCTGTTCAGTGGATTCCGCTCTGGGCTGACAAACTCACCGGTGGCGCGATCGCTACCGCGAAAGCAAACGCGCAGATGCTATCATCATTTGGCGCGGTGATCGGAAGTTTGCTGGCTCCAATCGTTCTCGGGCGGATTTCGCGCCGGGCAGGATACTTTACCCTCTGTGCACTTTCTCTCCTGATCTGCGGCTTCCTGTTCCGTACGCAGACAGAATACAACGGCACTTTCCTCGCCATTACGTTCGCCGCAGGCGCAACCACAGCGGCGTTTTACGGGTTTTTCCCGCTTTATCTTCCGGAGTTTTTCCCAACTCGCATCCGGGCGACCGGTCAGGGGATTTGTTATAACTTCGGACGCATCATCGCCGCAGGCGGCGCTCTCGGAAGCGGAGCGCTCGTGCAACTCTACGGTGGCTATGCGCAAATGGGAGCAGTCATTACGCTCGTCTATCTCGTGGGTATGGCAGTGATCTGGTTTGCGCCTGAAACAAAAGGCAGGCCTTTGCCGGAGTAGAGTGCTGCTCGGAAAGTAACTAGTTGAGAGCAACCAACGAGCTGGGCGCGTGAAAGCGTGGAAAAAGTCCAGGACGCCGGGGACGGCGTCGCTCCGGAGGCGGTCGCCTCGATCACTCGTGTACCATTTTCGTGTCTACTATTCCGTCTTCGTAACCTGCAGTCGAATATAACGCTGCTTCGCATCAATTGCCGGAACGCTATCACGGCCTGTGAGAGTTTCCATTTCCGCGGTTGAGCTAACCACGACTAACGGAACTTCACTCCATGTAGTCAGGTCCTGCGAAACCTGAACCGCGTAATGCACACCCGGTCAAGCTTTCGGGCGACTGAAGGTAAGTGTGAGCCGTTTCACCGTATTTCCATCGGGTTCAATGCCGACGGTATAAGCAGCGTGAGCCGACTGCACCCTTGGATCCGTTCCAAGGGCGTACTCCATCAAGTTGGATTGCCCGTCCGAGTCGATGTCCGTTGTGGCTTCTGCGTTACCCGCGGTGATCTCTTCCGATGTAAAATGGGATGTCTGCCAGACGGTGAAGGTTGGCCCGGAGATCATCACGCTGGCATTGGCGCTCAAAGAGTCCGTTGCTGCCGTAATCGTGTGTGGCCCAGAAGGATCGGTTCCGGCGGTGAAGAGTCCCGTTCCATTGATGCTCCCACCCCCTGAAGCACTCCATGTGAATGTGGGTTGAAGAGCGAGCGTATTGCCGAACTGATCCAGAGCCGTGGCAGTGAACTGCTGGATGCTACCCGCACCCACCGTGATGCTCTTTGGATTAATGCTCATGGCGGAAAGCGTTTGTTCGACTAGTACCTCCACGCTCGTCGTAGCGGTGAGACCTTCGCCGTCACGGACCACAACTGTAAATGTGTATGGCCCTGCTTTACTGAAGCTCGCAGTCGTAGCACTGGCGGAATGGGTTCCATTGTCGCTGAACGTGACTGGCGCCGTGAAGTCACCGATCGCCGTCCACGTGTAGGTGAGGTTGTTCTCACCCGCATCGTCCTCCGCCTGGACGCTTAGGGTTGTTTCCGTCCCAGTGACAGACAGCGGCATTAGAGCGGGTTCGGATAGAATACTCGGCGGAAGATTTCCTGGGACCGCACCCGCAAGTGTAAAGGAATCCACGTACCATCCCGTGCTGCCAGTGCCGTTGTCAGTGGCAAGCCTCCAGCGGATGCGCAGGCTCTTGCCGCTATATTTTGCCGCGTCAGTAAGATCCACCGCGACTTGAGTAAATCCGTTGGACTTGCCGGACCACGCCCGGCGTCCCGCTAACGGGTTGCGGTCAGAAGGCTTGCCGCTGTTGGAAAGAGTCGAATTGTAACCACCTGCGGCAAATGCCGCTCCGGAGGTCGAATCGCTCACATCGAACCACGTGCCTCCATTGAGCGAAAACTCGAGCACCCCACCATCACGCCCGCTTTGAAGGTCGTAGCTGTGCCAGAAGGTAAGGCGTAGATTCGATGAGCCACTCGGAATGGAAAGCGCTGGCGAGACGAGGGCCGTATCGGCTTTTGTTGCCGCCCCGGGGCTGAAAAAGGATTGTGTGGGCGAATGGCTTTGCGTCGTAGTCAACGCCCAGGCGTCGGTGCCGGTTTGCGCGGTGTGCATCCAGTTGACGGCGCCCGATTCCAGATTCTCGGACCAGATCGCACCCACGATGGAGAAGGCGTTTGGCAGGACAGCGCTTTGTCCGTCGGGATTCGTGATCACGACATTCCACAGGCCGGGAGCGATTCCGGCGGTGTTAACGCGTGCCTTGAGAACATCCCCGAGGACCTCCACTCCCGTTGCGAGCACATCGGCCTCACCGGCGCGACTCAGCTTGACAGTGGCACTCAGGAGGAAGTGCCCGCCGGTAATCGTCATGGCCACCGTGCCGCCGTTGCCGGAATCGGGACTTACCGCCGTTGCAGAAGGGGCCGGTGCTGCGCTGGGAACACTACCGGAAACGACGAGGGAGAAGGTCTGTGAGGCATTGGTTAGTGTGCCTGCAATCGTGACGGTTGCAGTATAAACTCCTGCCGCGGGTGGGGTGGCGATGTAGACCTGTTCGACGTTGTCGGTGTCGTTCTTTCCCGTCACTGCGGGCGCTGAGAGTTTGGCCGCGGTCCAGTCACCCACGTACGGCATTACATACGGTTGGTGCACGCTGCCATCGGGACCGGTGAGCTGCAGGTCGAGATTGTTGACGAGCCGGGCGGTTCGATTCTCTCCCGAGGTGGTGGCGCTGCCGGCTGGATCGGTCCAGCAGAGGGTGACTCGGATCGGTCCGGCACCGTTGTAGGTGAAGGAGTGAGACACGCTCGTGCGCGCTGTTGTGAGGCGATCCTCGATCAGGTGCTTCGTTCCCGCGTCATCGCGATATTCCTGTATCAGGTCTGCTGCCGCTTTAACGTTCATCAATCCCCAGCCGTACTGATAATCCGGGCCGGAGGGGCCGCGATCGTCTGCAGTGTGAATGAGCAGCGCCTTGAGCGTCGAGGCGCGCATCGCCTGTCCCGGAAAGAGCCGGTCGAAGAAGTTCACCAGAAGAGCTGCTGAACCGGTGGCGCTCGGCGTCGCCATGCTCGTTCCGCTCAGAAAACCATAGCTCGAGTTACTGCCGGCAAGGGAGGAATAAACGCTTTCGCCGTTTGCAACGAGGTCAGGCTTGATGCGGCCATCGTCCGTGGGACCCCAGGTCGAGAACCACGTCATCGTGGCGTTGGAGGGCTGGCGAATATTGCCACTGACTGCGTCATTTACGCCTCCGACCGTGATCACGTTCTTCGCCACCGCATCAAAGGCGATCGTGTCGTATCCTCCGGATTTGTACTGACTGTCACCCGCTGGGTGCTGCGCCGTATCGTACGAGAGGACCGTAGTTCCATTAGGCGAGAGCGCAACCGAATCGCCGGCCACAGGATTGTCGCCGCGATCGTTGCCTGCCGCACGGAAGACGAGGAAATATGGGAGCGAGTAGGAAAGCGAATCGCTGTCGCGTGCGTACGAGTTGTACTTTCCGAAGTCGTCTTCCACACCCGTGCTCGCTGTTCCAGAGCCCCACCAGTCCCATTTGGGCGATGACAGCCCGGTGCGATTCCATCCCGCGATGTAACCGTAGGAATGATTGGAGAGATAGATCGAACCAGGTTCACCGGGATAGGACGCGCCCCGGGAGGTCATCTCGGATTTGTCGCTATTCCACTCGTACGAATCGATGCGAGCGCCGGTTGCCATGCCGCGAGCCAGTGAGACCGTACCGGCTGCCGCTACGGTGCCTCCGACGTGTGTCGCATGATCCACGGCGGCTGCGCCGTCTTTTACAGTAACGCGTCCGCCAAACTCCTGATGCGTCGAGCGGACAGAACCGCCGTCCCATACACCGACAGTCAGACCCGATCCCGTGACCGCATACGGTGGCGCAGGAAGAAAATCAGCCCCGGAGGAGATGGCCGCGTTCACATTGTTGGTCGTGAAATAGACCGGCTTATCCCCCTCGAAATCGACCAGTTCCTGGATGGTGCCATCCGTATGCTCAATGCGCTTCGGGAGCCCTTCTCGATCCGCCCGGGTCCACGCTGCGGCCTTTCGCCCCGTTTCGAGTGCCCGCATCTCCTCGACCACGCGCGCACGCACCGCCGGATCGCTCATGTCGGTGCCGTGGACGGATAACACGTCGGCGAGTGTGCGTTGCGCCGGTTCTGTTGTGCTTTGATTGGAGGCCTCAGGAGCCGCACCTGTGCTTTGCTGTGGCGCCCCGGAGGAAGCGCCTCCTCCACTCTGCTGTGTAGCCGAAATCAAGTCCGCCGAGGCAGCGGAGGTGCGGGAATCAGCCTTCGCTGCTGCATTGGCCGTGGAGACAGAGGAGCCAGGGACGGGAATGATATCGCTCGTTTGATTGATCCCGTCTCCACGGAGGAGCAGACTAACCAGCAGAACGAGTGCTGCGGTCAGCAGGATGAAAAGAATCTTGGTAGAAAACGAGCGCGGCGATAGCACAAAAGAAGGCAGAGAAGCAGATTTGGTGCGCAAGAAATGCTTGATGCACGCCGGGCTTAAGCATCCAGAGGGTGTAAGCCGCTGGCTTCGGCAGGGGGATGCCGTGCCTGAACCGCTCTGGTCCGGAACTCCGGGGGCTGCGTTCTCTGCCTGTCTGCCGTCTAAATCCGCTCCAGGCGCGGGCGGCCTGATTCCACGAGGAATGATGCACGAGTATTCAGTTGGGCGCCTGGCTTCGTGACGAACGGCACCGACCGATAATCCGTTCGCCAAGCATCCGGAGTCACCTCGCAGCGCACGTATCCGCGCTCCGCATTGTGGAACTTCACGAACGGATTCTCCGAAAGGAAGCGCTCCAGGTTCTTTGGATTCGCAGTGCCATCACCGCCGGAGGAAATGGAGGTGCCGACGAATTCCGTTCCCACGTTGCGGGATTCGAGATTGTCGAAGTCCACGAGCAACTCGTTCGCATAGTTCGTGTGAATGTCTCCCGTGAGGACCACCGGATTCCTGATCTTCGCCTCCTCTAGAAAGTTCAGGATACGACGGCGCTCGATTTCATAGCCTGGCCATTGATCCATGCTGTACGCCTCGTCCTCGCCGACTTTGCGGTCCACGCGAGCCATCATGACCTGCTGGGCGAGGATGTTCCATTCGGCGGGGGAATCGATCATTCCCTTGAACAGCCAATCACGCTGAGCCGCGCCGAGCAGGGTGGCGTCGGGGTTGATCGCCTCGTCGCAAGGCGGCTTGTTTCCGTTCCCGCACGGCTGCGGAGTCCGGTACTGCCGGGTATCGAGCACGTGGAAGTCTGCGAGACGTCCGTATGCGAGACGCCGGTAGAGCTGCATATCGGGTCCCTGCGGCAGAGCGGAGCGTCGCAGCGGCATGTGTTCGTAGTACGCCTTGTAAGCGACAGCGCGACGCGCAAGGAGTTCTTCCGTGGTTACCTTCTTCTCTTCGCTGTGCCCCGCTGCGTAGTCGTTGTCCACCTCGTGATCGTCCCAGGTGACGATCCATGGCGCTGCTGCGTGCGCGCGCTTCAGCGATTCATCGGATTTATAGACGGCGAAGCGGAGCCGGTATTCCTCGAGTGATTTAATCTCGTGATTGGGATGCCGGCGCACCCGGTTGTCTGCCCCCTTGTACTCGTAGATGTAGTCGCCGAGATGTACGATGAGATCGAGATCCTCCGCCGCCATGTGATCAAAGGCGGTGTAGTATCCGTATTCATAGTGCTGGCATGAGGCGAATGCGAAGCGCATCCGCTCGGGAAGTGTGTTGGCGAGTGGCATCGTGCGAGTCCGGCCTTTTGGGCTGACTTCGCTTCCCGCTTTGAACTGGTACCAATACCAGCGGTCGGGGCGCAGCCCCTCGACTTCCACATGCACCGAATGGGCCCAATCCGGGTTCGCTACAGTGGTGCCCTGCTGTACAACCCGAGTCATCTGTTCATCCTCGGCCACCTGCCATGAAACCTCGACACTCTCCATCGGCATGCCACCGCCAAACTCGAGAGGTTTCGGTGCGAGGCGGGTCCATAGGACCACACCATCAGGTGCCGGATCTCCCGAGGCTACGCCGAGTTGGAATGGATAATCCTGAAATTTCGCACCGCGTACCACTCCACCCAACGCCCGTGAGGACCAAACAGCGGCAGCGGCAAGCGATGTTGTGGTGAGGAGAAAGGAGCGGCGGTTGATACGAACAGAGTCGGGAATCCGGTAGTAGGGGACGTTCATGGGAGTGAAGGCGCGAAGATTCGCTACGACCTTAACCCTCGAAACGCCATACTCATTGAGCCAATCTGCGGCCCATTGCAGCCAACTACCTGCTGATGTCGCGGCGTCTTTCTGCGAGTGCCTCCTTTAGCCACGGTCCGGTGGAACGGATAGAGCCATCTGGCAGCTTGATCCTGTAGGGTGAGCCGGTGAGATAACTCTTGCTCGCGATTCCTTCGATGAAGTCTTCCGTGGATTTCACGCGGTTGCCGGCGCGTGAAAGTTTGCGCCGCAAATGTGCCGCGGCTTCTTCTCCGGAGTATTCTTTTCCACTGCGGATGAAACGTCCCTTCGAGTTCTCTACGTACTCCAGGAGATAACCGATCTCGGCTTTCGCGGGGCCACTGATGCCGGAAGCGTCAGCCGCGAAAAAAAGCACACATATGAAGAGGATGAACGGTCGCATTTGATCGGCTTCGAGCAGAAAGGTCAGCGCGGACGGGCCACGATGCCGTTGAGTGCTCTCCGGGTTTGCACCTCCATGCGCATTCCGTGTTTGGGCCTCAGCGTGATCAAAGGATCGGGCTCCACGGAGAATCCCGGCTCCACCACAAAGCGGAGCTGGCGAAAGAATAAAATCGTCATGATCATCAGCTCCTGCATGGCAAATTGATTTCCGATGCAGCTCCGTGGCCCCGCACCGAAGGGGAAATAGATCATCGGTTCTGCAGCCGGACGCCTCTCAAGGGCAAAGCGCGCCGGATCGAATCTCTGCGGCTCCTCCCAGTAGCGTTCGCTCCAGTGGTAGTGGAAGATCGGCACGATCACGTTCATTCCGGCCGGAATCCGGTATCCGCCAAGCTCATCCTCCTGCGAGCAACGACGGCCGATAGACCAGATCGATGGATAGACACGCAGTGACTCTTCGATCACCTGCCTCACATAGGTGAACGTACCGATGTTCTCCAGAGTGAGGCCGCCTTCCGGCCAAAGGCTTTCGATTTCCGCGAGCAATCGTTCCTCCACCTCCGGGTGTCTCGAAACAAGATACAACAGCCAGCTCATCGCATTCGCCGTGGTTTCGTGTCCGGCGACAAAGATTGTCATTACCTCATCCCTCAATTGTTCATCGGTCATCCCTCGTCCGGTCTCCTCTTCGCAGACCCCCAGAAGCATGCTGAGCAGATCGTCGTGAGCCTCCGGCGCTTCGCGTCTGCGAGCCTGTATAATCCCGTGAACGATTGAATTCAGCGCCTTGTTGGAACGATACAGGCCTGCATTGAAAGGTGTAGGGATACTCCTCGGCACGAGAAATAGCCACGGGTGCCTCAGCATCCGGATCGCGTAGTCGTTCAGGAATGCAATGTGCCGGCTCACTTCGGATGCCGAGCCCTGCACATCGGTACTGAACATCGCACGTGCGATGATATCGAGCGTGAGATGAGAGAGCAGTGGGGCGAGATCGACCACCTCGCGCGCTGCTGCTGCCGGAGCGAGTTGTGCGACGAATTCATTCACCCGATCCACCATCATCGCGAAGAGAGCGTTCAACCTCCGGCGGTGGAAAGCTGGTTGCACGAGCTTGCGCTGTGTACGCCAGAATTCGCCCGCACTGGTAACTAACCCGTTCCCCATCAAAATTTGTAAGACAACGTAAGATTGGCTCTTCTCTTGATACTTGGAGTACCGCTCTATCAGCACCTCCTTTGCGAAGTCGGGATTCGCAAGGACGGTGGCTCGTCCGACCGGCGAGGTAACCGTGAATATGTCGCCATATTCTTCGATCCATTTCGGCAACCACTGGAGCGGCCATCGCTGGCCATAGTATGCGGGGCCGAGCAGCCAGTGGCTGGGCGAAGTGACACGCGGAGGAAGTGGCGCCATCCCACTACTCGGATGCCGCCATCCAGTTTCCGTCAAGACCGCAAAGTAGCCATCCTCCTGCAAGGGCGCATCTCAGTTG
>CBINJX010000091.1:0-10011 GCA_966251085.1 uncultured Verrucomicrobiales bacterium | reverse complement strand
GCCAATCGCCGCTCGACACCTCGGTGGACGCGTCTGTTCGTCGCGCCGCTTCGCCAGCTTGGCCTCCGCGGATGCCACCACCTGTGCGCGGGTCGGCACCCGGCCTGCAGCCCGGAAGCGGATGATGTATTCGCCGGGATGCTTCAGCTTGAAGTCGCGGAAACCGACGGTCTTGTTCCAGGAGTTGTGGTGGATCACCGTGAACGGTCCCTCCGTCTGGTTCTCCCCGTCATTAAGCAGGATTTTCTGTCCGTCACGATCCACCCGGAGCCGGTCGCCGCCCTTGGTATTTTCCTCGGGATCGAAACGCCAGCGGATCGCCGGCGGCTGCTCTCCTTCGACCAATGCCCGATCAAGGATCTGCTGCGCGGCTTGGTAGTAGAGTTCCAGGTGGAGGGGGGAAATCGTGAGCGCCTGGCCGATGTTGTCAAAGCCGCTGGCCGGCGGATCTTCCGGGAACTTTTCCGCCGGCTGGAAGTTTACGCCGATCAGATCGCGGATCGTGTTGTTGTACTCCGAACGGTTCAGCCGCCGAAGGACGACGCTGGTCGAGCGTTTGGCGATTTCCGCGCGCGCCAGCTCACCGCTGATCCAATCCGCAAAACGCCCGGCATCCTCCGGCTTTGGCTGCGGTTCGTCTTCCGGCGGCATCTCGTGCGAGTTCACCGTGTTGACCACCTCCGCCCATTTCTCTTTTGCGTGCGGATCGGCAAAGTTGTTCGCCAGCGTATCGAGCCGCAGTTCACCCTTCTGCTTCTCGGGGCCATGGCACCGGACACAGTGCTCCTCGAGAAAAGGCTGCACGATTTTTGCATAGCCGGTCGCATCCGGTGACAGAGCCGTGGACGCGGCATGGGCTCCGGGCAATGCCGCAGTAAATCCGAGGAAGAGAACGAGGGCGAAACGCATGAGGTGGGGAGTTCGCGCGAGATGGGGATCGGGGACGGTCGGGGGACAGTGTGCACCCGTCGTCCGGTTTCGGAAAGAACCCGGCATCATAACCTTTGTTGTATGATTTTTGTCCCCATACACTTTCTTGCCCATGCCTTCCTTTGACGCTCCCATTTCGCCAGCCGCTGCAAAGCATCCAATCACAAAAGCCGTCCGCGGCATCTTTGCGGGGCGGCTGCTGATCGGGTTGGCGATTGCCGCGGTGGGAATCTATTTCGCGCGTCCGCACACGCTCTGGGGTGAATGGGCGCCCCTGGGACGAAGCTGCTCTGCAGCGCTCGTGTTTACGGGATTGGCGCTCCGCTTCTGGGCAGGAGGCAGCGCGGGTACGCATACGCACAGCGGTGAGATCGAGGCGCCGCAACTCGCCACGGGCGGGCCCTACGCCTATGTAAGAAACCCGATCTACCTCGGCTCGATCATTCTCGGCATTGGAATGGTGGGGCTGATCGGCGATCCCTGGATGCTCCCATTCTGCGCACTGGCGTTCATCGCGCTTTACCTGGTGATCATCCCGGCCGAGGAGCGTTTCTTACAGCAGCAGTTTGGAGAAGCATACACCTCCTATCGGCATGCGGTGCCTCGACTGGTGCCGCGCCTCCGCCGATGGAAGGCCGGAACGCAGCGCCGGTTCGGATGGCATGTGGCACGTGGAGAACTGCGGATTTTCATCGTGCTGGTAGTCATTTATGCAGCGATGGAATGGGTGGCCTGGGTGCGGGGAGCGTGATCGGATGAGCTTCTGATTTCCTGTCCCGGGGAGAAGCCTCACGATGGCAGAGCCGCCCCGGTTCTCCTCTTCGGACAGGCTCTAAAGCGGCGGGACGCCGCTGCCATCTGGGTGTGTCTGTCCGGATCGTTGCTCTGCCCTCCTGACTACTCTCTCCTCGCTTCAAGAAAGCGTGAAAATCGTTGATGTCAGATTGCGCGCACTGAATGTTGCCTTCGCTGCAAGCACGCCAATCCTGTCGTTTGCAGCCACCTTCCAGGCTCACTGCCTGCCAATGAGGGATCTCCACCCATGACCAAGGACCTGATACTGATCTTCACTTGCCGGAGTCTTCGTCTCTTCGGCTTTGGCCTTACTTCCGTGATGCTTGCGCTGATGTTGGCAGCGCGCGGCATTTCCCTGGGAGAGGTGGGAATGCTTTTCACCCTGGCGCTATTTGGCGATACTTTGATTTCGCTGTTCCTGGCCATGCACGCGGATCGGTGGGGACGCAGGCGCACCCTCGCCGTCGGCGGATTTCTCATCGTAATGGCGGGCTTGATCTTCGAGTTCGGCAGCGGTTTCTGGCTTTTGACGCTGGCGGCGACCATCGGAGTAATCAGTCCAGGAGGAAACGAGATTGGCCCATTCCTGGCGGTGGAGCAGGCATCCATGGCTCAACTGGTCTCCCCACAACGGCGCACGGCGTTTGTGGCGTGGTACAATGTAGCAGGCTTCAGCGCGACAGCGATTGGCGCACTCGCGGGTGGCTGGATCGTCAGCTTTTTCGAGGGGAGAGGCATGGGTTCTACCGCTGGTTTCTCCGTGGTTTTCGCGGTCTATACCGCCATCGGTGCCGGGTTGATGATCATCAGTGCGTTCCTCAGCGACGCAGTTGAGACGCCTGCAGCAACGGTGAAACCGGGAGTCGTGAAGCATTGGAGCGGCCTGCACACCTCGCGGCCGATCGTGTCAAAGCTGAGTCTCCTCTTCTCCCTCGACGCCTTTGCCGGCGGATTTATCGTTCAGGGCATCCTGGCCTACTGGTTCGTTCTGAAGTTCGGGCTTTCGGAGCTACAGCTTGGACAACTCTTCTTCGCAGCAAACCTCCTCTCGGGGTTCTCGGCACTACTGGCAGTGCCGATCGCACGGCGGATTGGACTCATCAACACGATGGTATTCACGCATCTCCCATCCAACGTGATGCTACTCGCGGTCCCTCTCATGCCGACCGCCACTCTGGCAGTCGCCCTGCTGCTTGCGCGCCATTTCCTGTCACAGATGGACGTGCCCACCCGTCAATCGTATGTCATGGCAGTCGTGCCGGCAGATGAGCGCTCGGCGGCAAATGGGATTACAACGACTGTGCGCTCATTGGCCTCTTCGCTTTCACCTGCCATCGCTGGGAAACTGCTCGCGGCAAGCGCGCTGAGCAGTGCGCCTATCATCATTGCGGGCACCCTCAAGATTGCATACGACCTTGCTCTCTACGTGCAGTTCCGCAGTACGAGACCTCCGGAGGAGAGCAACGCAGGGTGACGTCAGGAGCCGGTCCTCTTCTCCGGGAGGCAGAAGAGAATCCGGTTCGCTTCATCCCGGATGATACGGGCCTCCACATCGAACACGGTACGCAGGATCTCTGTGGTCAGGACTTCGTCAGGCGCTCCGGATGCGACGATCCGGCCGTGACGCATGGCGACAATAGAGTCGGCGTACCGGGCAGCGAGATTCAGATCGTGCAGCACCAGGATCACCGTTTTCCCCGAGTTCCGGTTGAGGCGACGGATCAGGTCCATCAGATCAAACTGATGCGCCAGATCCAGGAACGTCGTCGGCTCGTCGAGGAACAGGTAACGGGGCTCTTGAGCCAGAGCCATTGCGATCCAGGCCAGTTGCCGTTGTCCTCCACTGAGTTCACTCAGCGGACGATGCCGGAGCGCAAGAAGATCCGTGAGCTGCAGTGCTTCCTCTACAGCTTCCAAATCGATTTGGGTAAGCGATTGGAAAAGGCCGCCATACGGATAACGCCCATGGAAAACCAACTCCTCCACCGTGAGATCGCCCGGTGCGTGATGCTCCTGGAATAGGATGCCCAGGCTTTTCGCCAGCTCCCGGGAGGGCACGGATCGGATATCTCTCCCGTTCAAAATCACACGCCCGGATTCAGGCTCGAGCTGACGAGCCAATGTCTTCAGGAGGGTGCTTTTCCCGGAGCCGTTCGGACCGATGAGCACTGTGATCTTGCCCTCTGCAATACGCAGCGATGCTCCATTGAGAACGGCGGGAAACCGAGGATCGTAGCGAACACAGAGATCCTCGGCTGCGATTGCTCTGGAAGCTGGTTCAAGGGTGCTCACGGCTTTCCAATCTCCCGTCGCCGACGCATCAAGTAGAGGAAGAAAATTCCGCCCAGACATCCGGTGAGAATTCCCACGGGCAGCTGAACCGGGCGCATTGCAAGGCGGGCAATGGCATCCGCACTCACGAGCAAAGCCGGCCCCGCAAAGACGCATCCGGTGAGAAGCCGCCCATGCATGCTGCCTACCAGATTCCGAACCACGTGCGGCACGATCAATCCCACAAACCCGATCAACCCCGCCACTGCCACCGACGAACCCGCCGCGATGATCGCCGTGGCTGAGAGAAGAAAGCGGGTGCGCTCCACCGGCATCCCGAGTGAACGAGCGGTGGCATCGCCTAACACCAGAACATCCAGGTGCCGCGCCGTGGAAAGAGCCGCCACCGCGCTGATCAGCGTCCAGGGCGCCACCTGCCGCGCCTGCTCCCAGCCCGCGCCGGTGAGCGAACCGGTAGTCCAGGCAAGTGCGTTCTGAACCACGCTGATATCCTTCGCCAGGAAGAAGAGTCCGGTCTGCAGTGAACCGGCGATGGCCGCCACCACAACTCCCGCCAGCACCAGTCGCACGGGGCTCGTTCCACGATTCCATGCGATCGCATAGACCACGAGAAAAGCCACTCCTCCTCCGAGCATCGCAATCACCGGAAGAACAGGCCCGAGTGCAGGAAACAGCACCAGTACGGAGATCGCGGCGAACCCCGCGCCGGAACTCACACCTAGCAAGTAGGGGCTCGCCATCTCATTGCGGGTCACTGCCTGAAAGATGCAGCCGGAGATACTCAGATTGATCCCGACCATGATCGCCACCAGAACACGAGGAAGACGTACGTTCCAGACGATCAGCGTTCCAGTTGCCAGCGGCTCCGCCTCAGGCAGCCCCCACATTCTTGCGAACGATTCACCAAAGAGCAGCCGCAGAAGCGCTGCCGGCTGCCCCCAGACACTGCCATCCGTGAGGGCTGCGAAAGCCGCGGACGGACTCATCTCGTAAGAGCCCGCTGAAACCTGTGCCACGGCGGCAATGAGGACGATCAGCGTCGAGCCAGCAATCAACCACGGCAGCACCTGTTTGCGTGCATCACGCCTAGCCGCTGTCGCGTTCGTCATTTTGTTTCAGAATCCTGGCTACTCGCTCGCGGTCGAACAACTGCTCACCAACCGGGTAATTCTGATCATCCCGGTACGGACCGAAAATCTCCGGATAGATCTGTTTCGCAGCCATCTCGATTTGAAACAGGTAGAAGAGCGGACCCTGTAAAGGTGTGCCACCCGGATAAACGCGACCGGTGCGGAAGGCGCTTATACGCTGGAGGAGTGGATCGTCCTTGAGCTTGAGCAGCTGTTCGAAGTTTGTACGCGCACCTCCCGGGTAAACGGCAAAGGGCATGATCAGCACATCCGGATTCAGCGCGAGCAGACCTTCGGCATCGAGGGCCACGCCGGTCCCCGCGGCACCACCCGCGCCTCCGTACGTTTGCCGCTCAATGCTCGCGAACGCATCGCGAGCGCCGACGTCCCGGTAGTGGGCCTGTCCAAAGCCGTCGTGGGTGAGACTGTAGGTCGTGAACCTCCCGTTGTTGTGGTAGATCAATCCGACTCGGGGGCGTTTTTCCTCAGGGGGAAGCTTCGCCTGGATGCCAGCGACCAGTTCCTCATAAACCTTCTTCAGCTGACGGATCCGCTCCGGGCTCCGGTAAACCTCTGCGACTTTCTCGGAGAGTTCCCAAATGGTGTAATACGCGTACGGCTCGGTCCCGCTGTAATTGTTGTCGCGGCTATACCGATTCGCCACGAATGGCCCCACATTGCGTGCGATCTCCTCCACGTCGGCGCGGCTCCAGCCGCGGCTCGCCGCGAGTTGCAGCGGATCGATGTGGTGCACATCGGCTCGCAGTGCATACAGCAGCTCCTTGTCGAACATCCCGCCCCCCGGCGTGGCGAGATATGTCAGCTTGCCAGAATCGAAACGGGGCTCTACCCCGGCGAGCTGTTTGTAAAACCCTTCGAAGAAGTTGTCCCGGTAGCCCGTAGCCACGAGTTTCTTCCCCTGCTCCAGCGCCACGAGCATGTCGTTGTAATTCGCATCGAGCGTGACAACCCGCTGGGGGACATGATCAAACCGCACTTCTCCCATCGGAGACATGGTCACCGAGTACGGTCCGTCCTTCCGGGCAGAGACGTCCGCCGGTGCTCGCTCCGTTCGGAATATGGCCTGGTGATCGCGCTGAACACTGAGGGTTGCTATGCCGGCAACTCCCGCTGCACAGAGAATGGCCCCCAGCGTGACGGCTTTGATTTTTCCGTTCATGTGCGTAGCGGGTTGTTCATTGTCCCCGTCATTTGCGCCCGACGAGGATGTAAGGCGTGGTATGGAGAATCCCCGGTGTTTGCGTTCTCTGCCCGAACGATTCACGTGCTGCCAGGAGTCCATCCACACGCATCCGTTCGATCTGGCGCAATCCTGCGGCTTCCATCACGACCTGAAGGTGCGCCGCGGTGTGATCGGTAAATGGCAGCTGCTGCAATGCGTTGCGATACTGCTCGTCCGCTTGCCAGCGGTTCGGCCGGGGAGTCGTAGTCTGCTGGTTTTGCTCGATCGCCGTACGTTCGTGACCGATCAGGACGAGAGCGCCGCCTGGCTGCAACATTTCGATCCATCGGCGCATGGCATAGCCTGGATGCGGGAGCGTAAAGAGGACGAACCGGCTGGAGATGACGTCAAACCAGGCATCTCCGAGCAGCGGCGATTCCACGTCGCCTTCGAGGAAGTCGATCGAAAGTCCTCTCTGCGCGGCCGCCACCCGGCCAGCCTCCAGCATCCCCGGGGAAAAATCCACGCCCGTCGTTGTGAAGCCGATCTCGGCCCAAAACTGGGCGATCGTGCCCGGCCCCGTGCCCAAGTCCAGCGCACGGCCCAAGGGGATTCCGGCTACCGCGCGCTCCAGGGATCCCTTCCATGCTTCACGACACGCGGGATCACCGAACTCCCCATTCAGGGAGGAGGAAACCCAGCCCTCCACTCGGTTCACGTTGCTCCAACCTTCCCGGAATATTTCCTTCAGTTGCTGATTTGTGGAGGTCATCGCTGTTCCAGTGCTAGAATGTCAGACTGCACTTTGCAAAAATGGTGAAAGGTGCTCCGGGCTGCACACTCGCTGCACTCGTCGCGGATTCATAGTACCTTTCATTCGATAGGTTGAACGCATTGACCTGAAACTTGAGTTCCTGGCCGCTCTGCAGGTCCACCTTGTACCACATCGCTGCATCGAACCGGCTGTATCCGGGCAGGTAGAAGCTATTGTTGTTGTCCCCGGATCTCGTGCTCGCGCCAAAGTAGCCGGCGCCCACTCCGAAATTCTTCAGGGGGCCCTTGGTGAACGTGTATTTCAACCAGATGCTTCCTGAGTGGAGCGGAATGTTGAGAAACGACGCACCCTCGGGAAGTGCGTTGGAGTCCAGCACCTCAGTGTCCGTGTAGCCGTAGCTCGCCATTATCTGCAGCTCCGGTGTGATCTGCCCGATGAGGTCCAGCTCCACTCCCTGGCTGCGCATCTTACCGCCATTGAGACTGAAGCCAGGGTGGGCTGAATCGACCACCGGCACGTCCTCCTTGGTGATATGGTAAATGGCGGTCGTCATGGTGAGGCGCTGCCCTAGCAACGAGAACTTTAGCCCTCCCTCATACTGAATGCCGGTTGTGGGATCGAGCGGCGTCCCGTCGAAGGTGAGACCGGTTCCTGCCGTATTCGGGTTGAACGAGCTGCTGACATTCACATAAGGCGACACCCACGGGGTAAGCTCGTACAAAGCGCCGGCACGCCAGGTAAGCCCAACGTCTTCCTGTTCGAAGATTGTGCCATTGCTCCACGCTCTGTGGTATTGATCAACGTAATCCACACGCCCTCCCACGAGGATGTGCAGACGGTCGTCAAAGGCGTCCATCTGCTCCTGGATATAGCCGCCCGCCGTATGCGTCAGGACATGCTGGGAAGTCGCCCCGGGCACCACTTCAAACGGTCCCGTCGGATACACAGGATCGTAAATGCTGATCGGCGCCAGGTTGGCCGTCCGCCGCTCGTAGTAGTAATCGTTCCGGTTCAGCTGTGTTCCAAACAGGAGCTGATGTTTGGTGGAGCCGATCTCAAATTTCCAGCGTGCATCGAGGATGAGATCGAACTGCCAATTGTGGAAAAGCGATGCGTCGTAGTACGCGGAGATCGCATTGGCTCCAGAGAAACCCATGGTCCGGATCGCATCGTTTTCCCCCTCGAAGTTGTGGACGAGGAACTTTCCGCGCGCGGTGAAATCCGGAGTGAAGTCGTGCTCGAGCTGTATGCTGTAGATGGTGTCGTTGATCGCCTGTGTGTTGTAATTCGGGCCAACGATATTCCTGGAGATGGGACCAGTCGGATCACCCAGTGGGGTGAAGACCACGCCGTTGTCATGCGGCCGGTCCACATGCTGAAACCAAAGCCAGGTGGTGAGGCGCGTCTGGTCGGAGATATTCCAGATCAGACTCGGGGCGACCAGCACCGAGCTGTTCTGGAGAAAATCCCGGAAGGAGCTGTTGTCCTGATAATCGGCCACGAAACGAAGCGCCACGCTCTCGCCTGCCGAGGTGTTGATATCGAAGCCACCACGGTAGAAATCATAACTCCCGATTTCGCCGTAGATCTCGGCACGTGGAGCGAAGAACGGCAGCTTGGGAAGAACATTGATCAGCCCGCCCGGCTCGATCGCGCCGTACAGTGAAGATGCCGGACCTTTGAGCACTTCCACCTGCTCGATGCCCGCCACGTTGAGCGGCGCCATCGTATAGAGATTTACGCTATCGACAGCCAGGAGTTGCGGAAATCCACGGATGAATGCGTTCTCAAACTGGATCCCGCTTCCCTCCGTTTTCACCGGGGCGACTCCGCTCACGTTGCGATAGATGTCCTTGAGCCGGAGTGCCCCCTGGTCCTCGATAATCTGCCTCGGAACGACCTGAATCGAAACCGGTGTCTCTGCAATCGGTGTCTCAGTGCGTGTCGCCGTGGAGGCCTCCGTAACGACATAGCTGTCTGGCGCATCTGCGGTGACAATAATCGGATCTAACATCCGCGGGGAGGCTTCAGTCTGCGCTGACGACGGAGAACAGAGCGCCCATATAGATCCCGTCAATATACAAATTAGTAATGTTCCCGCTTTTGCTGGTGGTCTGGAGGGATCTCTTTGAGCCCTATTCCGTCGGTGTAATACCTCGGGCCTAGAAGATGATGGAGTGTCGTTTTGAGTCGCTGGACTGGGGTGGGAGCGGAGTTCTGGATGAGGCATGTGGTGGTGGTGCCGAAGAGCCGCGCCCTTTAGCAGATGTAGTGCCCACCAAAGAGTATCCGTCAAATAGTGTGTAATTTTCGGCTTTCACCTCAAACAGAGGTAAATCCGAACTACCGCCGTAACCATTCGAGATACAGGGAGGGGAGAGGATACGTTCTATACCGCGTCGTGGCTCAACGGATATCCTGTAACCGTTTATATAAGCAAAGCGTTATGATTACTTGAATTCTTCATGTGATATACCATATCGCAATGAGAACCGTTAGTTTTCGACAACAGAGCACCGATACGGTAAAGAGAGATGGAGGCGGGCTTGTGAATACCCCGTGCAGAAAAGCTTGGTTTCGTGGGGGGCGCAGCTCAGTTTCTTGCAAAAAGAAGCCGGATAATGTAATCCTCTGTTCGAAGCCCCAAAGTGGCAGCGGCGTCTCTCCCCGGGAGGATTAAAGGAGCAGGCGAGCGGCAGAAATCACCAATGGAGATGGAAAATGGATCAGCCAACCGGCGCCATCCATCACGGGAGAGAGAAAACCGCTGAAGCGACATCGGAATTCTACCTTCCGAGCGGGAAAAAGGATCAATCGACCGGCACAGAGTATTCCCGCAGCGACGCAGCCGATCTTTGGAGCGACACCATCTATTCCCGGAGTGACGCAAAGTATCTTTGGAGTGA
>CBINJX010000090.1:0-10090 GCA_966251085.1 uncultured Verrucomicrobiales bacterium | reverse complement strand
GCATCATCGTCTTTCTCCGGTGATTACGTAAGACCCGCGACCTTTCTGCCGGCCCAATAAGCGGTGAACATCCCCAGCAATGCGGCACACCACCACGGATCACACCAGAGGCGGAATCGCTGCTCGTCGGGTTTCCGCTCGGGGAGAAGGCTCAGGCTGCTGACCATCTGTGCGAGATCTCCCGGGCCTCCACTCGTGCCGGAGGTCAGGGCGGCGATCTCACGCATGACGCCGAGCTTGGCGGGAAGCCCCACTTTTTCCAGCGTCGGAACAGTCACATCGAGCTGTGTTTTGATCTGGCGATCGGCGGCGGTGGATTTCACTTCGACCGCATATCGGCCGCCTTCACGTGGGATGAACTGACCGGTATGAACACCCCACTCAGCGTTCTCCGCCGCGAGTTCGATCGTCTCCTGTGTGCCGCTCGGGGCGGTGAGGGCGACCCGAACTTTGCCCTCGTTCAGAGGAATGCCGAGCTTGTCGAGAACGGTGACGTTCAGGCGGATCCGGTCCCCACGCTTGGGTGTCTCGGGGGTGTAGAAGAAGCGAATACCTTCGTCCTGGGCGAGATGACGCTGATGCGCCATCCAGCGGACGACCTGTCCCCAGAAGCGGTAGTGGTACGTGTCCTCCACACCCTTGCGCCAGCGCCAGGCGGCGTCGGTGCCCATGAACAGAACCTTTCCGCTGCCTGAAGTCCGGGTGGCGAGAAGGGGGATGCGCCCGTGCTGATTGCGCGCTGCCTCGTGCACGGCGAGGACATCGGTACCGGGTTTTGACTTCACCACGGGGGCGTACCAGTAGAAGCCAGGGAGCCCGCGCCAGACCGCCTGATTCGCGCTTGGATCGGTTGCCAGCATGGTGAGCCAGTGGTCACGCCCGCGGAAAGTCAGCTCGAGGCGCGCTTCTGCGCCGGAGGCAAAACCGACCCCGCGCGTGTAGTCGGTCTCGACAGGAATCAGATCAGCGAGAGCGGAGTCAGCGAGGCTCTTCTGATGCCCGAGTGCTCCAGGGAGGAAAACGAGACCGCTTGCCTGTTGTTCCACCAGGCCCTTGATCATTTCCGCGTTCTCCTTGGTGAGCATTCCTCCGCCGATTCCAACATCACCCAGGAAGATCACGTCGTAGCCCTGCAGTTCGTCCCGTTTTGAGGGAAACTCTGTACGGTAGCCGGGGCCTTCACCCATGCCGATCTGCGGGTGATAGAGAATGGTGTGTACGACAACGCCGGAATCACGCATCAGCGCATTGCGCAGATAACGGAATTCCCAGCGCGGCTGCGAATCCACAACTAGCACCTTCAGGGTTTCCTTGCGGACAGCCAGGTGGAAGTTGCGATTATTGTTCTCCGGGAAGACCTCCTCGCGTTCCACCGGAACGCTCACCGTGTAGTCGCCTTCACCTGCGATCTGGGGCGTGAAGATCATCATCTCCTGGATCTGTCCCATTGGAGGAAGGACGACTTTTTTGGCGACGTTCACTCCGCCCGGGCCGGCGATGTTCACCGTGGTTTTCACCTCACGGGGAAGATGATTCTGGAGCGTGAACATTACGCTGATCCGCTCGTTAATCAGGCCATAGGTCGGTGCGAGGACCGACTGGAGTTCGACATCCGGGAGATACGTTTCGCTACCGACCCCAACGGAATAAACCGGGATGTCGCGCTGGGCGAGAGCCGTGGCCGCGGTGATCGGCGATTTGCCGAGATTCCAGTCACCATCGCTCAGGAGCAACACGGCACGGAGATCAGCATGCTGCTTGAGCACACGTTCGAGCGGGGAGTGAAGGTCACTGCCGATCTCCGTTTCCACGTCGCCTTTGCCATCGGCTGGTGGCTGAGAGAAAGGCTCTACAACGACTTGATAGCGGTTCTCCAGGGCGGACCAGAACTTGGAATCCACCTGCTGTTTCACCCACTCAGAGCGGGAGGTGGCCTGGTTTTCGCCGGTCACCACATCTTTGGTCTCCATGCTTCCCGAGCCGTCCCAGAGCACTGCGACCCGGGGCTGTTCGGTACGCTTGGTTTGAACCACACGTTCCGGGCGGAGGAGGGTGAAGGCGACGAGTGCGGCGACACAGAACCGGAGCGAGTGCAGGCCGGTCATCCATCCGCCCCGGCCTTCCCGTTGCAGACTCCGGACGAAGAACCATCCGGAGGCGACGACGAACGCGAGCGCGAGGGTGATTAGCCAGGGCGAAGTAGTGATTTGCCAGCCTTCGGTCATACGGTTGCTTCGCTAGGGGAGAGTGAAGGGAAAGGCGGTTTCGGCCACAAAGAGGCACAAAAAGCGCAAAGAGGAGGGAGCGGGAATATCGCTCCGGGGCTCCCCAAGCTACCAAAGACGGTGCCCCGCGAGGTGGCATGTTTCCCATCCCGGCAGGGATGATCCGGAGAGTAGCCGGGGGTAACACCCCCGGAATTGCGACAAAAGGAAATGCACCCCGAAGCGGGTGCCGGAAAACGTGCCCGGTGACTCGATTCCCGCACCCCTGCCGGGGTGCCATCCTCTCGGTGATCCTTTCCGGGGGTGTTACCCCCGGCTACTTTCCGGCCATCCCTCCGGGATGAAGAGCCCGAGCCACTGAACATGAAGACGGTGCGGCGCCCCCCTGAGCTTTGGGACGTAATCCCTTCGGGATAAGTTCTGGCTGCGCCTTCGCCATCGAACAATGCCGCGATCATCATACCGCCACCTCCTCACGCTTTGACGGAGCAATCGGTGGCCGCGGAGGTGTACCGGATTTCGCCGGAGGCTTCACCGGCAGCATTCCTTTGCTGGTCGCCAGGAGCATCTCGGCGCACATGAAGAGCATCGCCATGATGATCATCGCCGGCCAGATCTCGCTCTGGAGGCGGTCGGCTTTCAAGGCTAGGGCATCGGCCATGACCGTGAGTTTCACCCCCTTGAGCATTTCATTGAGCCGTTCACGAGGGACCGTATCCAGCAGGTCTTCGCTGCCGGGACGGTTCAGCGCCACCTTGCGTGCGCCGCTCTGATACACACCTGCATTCCAACGCCAATCGCGCCGACCATCCGTTTCCACACTGGTCCAGAGCTCGTTCTCATCAGCCGGCTTCCACTCGCCAACAGTGGCAAGCGCCGGAGGCAACAGCCGCTGCCCGCCAAGTGCAAGAAGACGCTGCACCATCGGCAGCATCACGATGCCTTCACCCAGCGTGCTCCATTCCGTTTCCGGTAAAGTCGCGGTGGCGAAGACGTATCCCACCCCGACTTTGCGGCCGACCAGGAATGCGCGTCCGTCTGCAAAGGAGCCGTACACATGCGCAGTTTCACCGGCAGAGGGAATCTGGCGTTTTTGCACTTCCAGCCTAGCGAGGGGGAGGGGAGTGCCGCTATCGGTCCGGGCGAGGGGGCCATCGAGATCGTCCCATGCTGTCACACGGAAAG
Organism: uncultured Verrucomicrobiales bacterium; assembly: GCA_966251085.1. Taxonomy (GTDB): domain Bacteria; phylum Verrucomicrobiota; class Verrucomicrobiia; order Chthoniobacterales; family Chthoniobacteraceae; genus CBINJX01. Next base: position 6,680 of record CBINJX010000090.1, on the reverse strand, counting down.
GTGCGCCGATCTGTGCATTCTCCTCGGAACTCCATGTGAGGCCTAGCGGACCTGCTCCACCTTCACCACCGGGAGGCATGGCAAGGACCACACCGCCGCTTTCCACCCAGCTCTGCATTGCCTTGGACGTGGCTTCGCTCGGGGCGGCTCCTGTCCAGATGAGGAATGCCGTGTCTTTCCAGGGAATATTCTCGGCAGAAGCTGGCGGCAACTGCTCAGCCGTGAGGTCGGTCCGGCTCTTATCAGGTGCCGCCGCGACACGGAGCCGTGCTGCGGATACTCCATCTCCCACAACAACCGTGCGTAGCGGGACCGGTGGCGCATATGCGAAATATGCGGCATTATCCGCAGGAATGTCGTCAGCCGGTAACTCCACCTTGCCCCAGCCGGCGTCGATCTTCGCCAGGTCGAACTTCAGGTTCTGCCGTTGCACCGCTGCCCCGAGCGTAATGTCGTTCTGCTTCGTCGCACCCTCACGAGTGACGAGCAGCGGAACCGTTCCCTGCCGCTCGCCTTCGGCTTTGAGTTCCAGTGCCAGGCTGAGTTGACCTGTCCCGGCCTGTGCATCGCGTACACGGAGGTCTGCGGCTTTGACCGCCACGGAAAGGTTCTGTCCGGGAGGCGCGGAAAGATCGAGAATGCGAACCCGCACTTCCTGAGGGAGACCTGCAAAACGCGCGGCGATATCCTGCCATTCAGCGCCGTCCGGACGCCAGTTGCTCGACTGCATGTCGCTCGCGATCCACAGCTCCGCGCTGCCCGGTTTGTTCTTGGCCAAATAGGTGAGTGCGGTGCGCAACATCGCGGGAATATCCGCACCCGTATCCGTCGCCCCGGCCATCTGCATGGATGCCAGCGACGAAGCATCGGCAATCTCCAGCGGTTCGCGCAGAACGTTTTCAATGAGGACAAACCGGCTGCCTCCGCTGGCCTTTGCTGCCTGCCCGAGCAGCGAGAGCGCGTGTGCCCGTTTGCTCACCTGTTGTCCACTGCGCGACTCCATGCTGGCAGAGCGATCGAGCAGGATCAGGACAGCCTCCGGCGCGCCGCCAGCTGCCGCTCCGATCCAACCGCCCACCAGCGGCCGTGACATCGCCCAGATGAGAAACAGAACCACCAGGCAACGGCAGGCGAGCAGGATGTACTGCTTGATCTTTGCTCGTCGTGTAGCCGCGCGGTTTGCCTTCAGTAGGAAGAGCATCGCTGCCCACGGGACGGTTTTATACCTGAGCCGATTGAGGAGATGGATGATGATCGGCAGCAGAACCGCCGGCAACGCCCAGAGCATCCATGGTTGGAGGTAGGCCATGATTTAAAATGACGAAGCTCGAATGACGAATGACGAAAGTATGTCGAAATCAGAATGACGAAAGGGCCGTGCGGCCTGTGACGTTTCAGCCCTGGGAATTCGGGCTTCTTTCGACATTCGACATTCGAATTTCGTCATTCCTACCGTCCCCCCTTTTTCCGTTTGATCCGCTGAAGCAGGAAATTGGTCAGCACCCCTTCGTATCCCTGGTCGAGATAGTTGAGGCGGTAATCGACGTCGAACTCCCGACAACCGTTTGCCATGGCAGAGAGATAATCGTGCAGCGCTTCGCGATAGGCATCGCGGACCACCGCGGGATCGGTGATCATATCCGCCCCACTCTCCATATCGACGAACCGCACCGGCCGGGTGAAATCGAAGTCGAACTCCTGCCGGTCGAGCAGGTGAAAGACGGCAACGTCGTGTTTGTAGAAGCGCAGGTGTTTGAAGCACTCGAGCAGTTCCGGGACTTCCGTGAAGAGATCGCTGATGATGATCACCAAGCTGCGCTGGCGAATCCGTTCGGCGAACTCGTGCAAGGTGGAAACGATGTTGGTCTCACCTTGCGGTTTCGTTTCCGCGAGAGTGTTGAGGATCTGGCGGAGATGCGATGGAGTGCGGCGCGGCGGGAGATCGTGCAGCGTCTTATCCGTGAAACAGACAAGTCCGGTGGCATCGCCCTGATGCACGAGCAAATGCGCAAGTGTCCCGGCGACCCGGCGGGCGTAGTCGAAGCGGCTCAGCGCTCCACTCGCGAACTTCATCGAGGCGCTGGTATCGAGCACGATGTAGCAGCGGAGATTGGTATCCGCCTCAAACTCCTTCATGTAGAACCGGTCCGTGCGTGCGAAAACACGCCAGTCCAGAAACTTGAGATCGTCGCCGGGTGCGTATTTGCGGTACTCGGCAAATTCCACCGAGGAACCGCGAGTGGCGCTACGGTGAAGCCCGGTCACGGAGCCGAGCATCGGCATGCGGACGGAAAGAGTGAGCCGCGACAGGCGTGAAATTACGCCCATGTCCAGGAAGTCCCAATTCTGCTCGGGTTTACTCATGCAGGCTTGTTCAGGGGTTGGGAAACGGAAGCTGAGAGGAGCTGCATGGCAACTCCGGATTTCTAGGGGAGGAATTGATGACTGAGCTGGATCTGCTCGGGCTCCGGTGCGCGCCCCATGGTATTCGTGTACATCAGCGATGAGAATGTGAGCCAGATGCCGAAGATGAAGAATCCAGCCGTCAGTCCCCATCCGGCAAAGAAGGGGACAGCCATGTCGGATTCCTCTGCTCTTTGCCGCCGCTGGAGCAGGATAGTGGCGACCAACCATGTAATTGGGACCAGCGTCAACAGGAGTCCATAGTTCCGCACAAAGGTAGCAATCGGTAGCGGTGGGAAGCCATTCATTCCGGCCAGCTTTCCCGACAGCGCCGCTGCTCCCATACAGAAAAAGATACAGCCCAGCTGGGCCACAGCGATCCGGGTCAGGTTGACGCGCATGATCGTGTTCCGGGGAGAAATACCTTACTCAGCGGTCTCCTTGATCACCCGTTTGATGATCTCGATGCTGTTCACACCCTCGCTTTCCGCGTGGAAGTTCACGAGTATACGATGGGCGAGCACCGGCTCAGCCACCGCGTGTACATCCTCCACGCTGGCCAGATAACTGCCTCGCAGAACGGCACGAGCCTTCGCTCCGAGCACGAGATATTGCACCGCGCGTGGACCCGGACCCCACATCACCCATTTCTTGATCCAGTCAGGCGACTCTTCGCCACCCGGACGGCACTTGCGGACAATCTTTACCGCGTGCTCGTACACATGATCCGGCACAGGCACCCGGCGAACCACCTCCTGATAACGGAGGATATCTTCCGCCCCGAGAATCTTATCCAGCGCTGCCGGTGCACCACCCGTCGTGGATTTTGCAATCTGCAGCTCCTCCTCCGCGGTCGGGTAACCGACATTGATCAGGAACATGAAACGGTCGAGCTGCGCTTCCGGAAGCGGATAAGTGCCCTCCTGCTCGATTGGGTTCTGCGTCGCGAGGACAAAGAACGGCGGCTCCAGATTGAACGAGTGTTTACCCGCGTTCACCTTCTGCTCCTGCATTGCCTGCAGCAGTGCCGCTTGAGTCTTCGGAGGAGTCCGGTTGATTTCGTCCGCCAGAACGATGTTCGCGAAGATCGGGCCTTTGACGAACTCGAATGCGCGGCGGCCGGGCTGATCGGTCTCCTGTAGGATCTCGGTTCCCGTGATATCGCTCGGCATCAGGTCCGGCGTGAACTGGATGCGGTTGAAGTTCAGCGACATCAGATCCGCCAGTGAGTGGACCAGCAGCGTCTTCGCCAGTCCCGGTACCCCCATCAGCAGCGCGTGCCCCCGGGCGAAGATACAGATGAGCAGCTTTTCGATCACATCGTGCTGGCCGATGATGATCTTGCCGAGTTCCGCGCGGATACGCCCGTTCAGGTCGCGGATCTGTTCAATGGCTTGGACGTCGGCTTCGCTGGCCACGTCTGCGATTTGGTTGTGCATAGGAGAGGAACCAAGATGAAGGAACGCCCGCTCGTTCCCCCGAATCCACGCTTCAAGGGAGCCACCCGGCGTTCCGCTGGCCTAAGAGAGCGGAAATGAGCAAAATGTTCACGACAAAAGTGTAGGGGAACAACTAAGTGCCAAGTGATTCGCACCTGTGATAGATTTCGGCGCGGCGTCTGCATCCTTTTGGTGACGTTTGCTGGGGAGGGTTTATTAGTGCGACATTCGTCATTCTCCTGCGTCGGCAGTGCCTTGTTGGCCTGAAAGGCCAGAGGAGAATAGCCCAGGGCAAGAACGCGAAGCTTCTACTTCAACCTACCCATTCCAAACGCACTCGCGCGAGGGCTCTGCCCTCGTGTGCCGCTCTTCAGGGGCTCTGCCCCTCGTTTGGCACAGCCGAGATCTGCCGGTTGATACCTCCGCTGGACTGGTGCGGCCAATCGTCCGAACGCGGGGCAGAGCCCCGAAGAGGCGGCGCACGGCGGCGGAGCCACCGCGCGAGCGAAAAAGAGGAAGAGAAGGCGCTCCGGTAATTCGACTTCTTTGGAATGCCAAGCCTGTAGCTGCGTATCTCCCACCGAGGGTGGACCAACATGTATGCGGAGATCTCAGGCCGCGATCTGCCGATTACCTTCGCGATGCAGTAAGACCGACCGGTACTCTTCCCCAAAGCTCCCAAGAATCGTACCCGGTACGCGCTCTACCGCCGCGCATTCTGCAGGTACTCATCGATAACCTGAATCCGGCTCCGCATTTCAGGGGAAAGCTGAGCACCTTCTAGCCACGAGTTGGAGCTCTTGCGGTCAAAGGACAACCATTCCGCAATCAGGCTGCTCACGAGTCGGTCACGGCTTCCCGGGTCGGTGACTGTTCCCGCCCAAGTGAGCGCTCCTTCCGGATCTCGCATCATTACCACTCGGCTGAAGGTGGAGATTGCTGCGTCCTTTCCAGCCCCCGGAGACAGACCATCCAGCCATGCTGCCGCATCCGAGGGATTCCGCTGAGCCCAGGCCCGAGCAGCTTCCGCGAGAGCCGTTGCCTGCACCTGTGGGTCACGTACCCCCGCAGCCCAGCGTGCAGCCTCTTCCGGTGTCTTCGCCGCAAATGATCTCGCCACTGTCTGGATTGCTTTCTGTTGAACCTCGACGGGGGCGCCGTTGAGTTCGGCCGCCGCAGATGCAGGATCACGCAGCGAGAGCTGGCTGATCAGCACGCTTGTGGCCTCGCTTCTTGCCTGTCCTGAAGGAAGTGCTGCCACCCAACTGCGCGCGGCCTCGGGATCTGCCTTGGTCCACGCCGAAATCGCATTCTTCAGATTGCCGAGGTCTATTTCGGACGCATTCTTCACGATCCATTCAGCTGCGCTCTTTGGATCCTTTCGTGCCCATTTTCCTGCCAGCGTTTTATACGCATCCTGCCGCTGATCTGCGTCGGAAAGTTCGTTGACGAGACTCATGGCCATGGTCGGATCTTCATCGGCCATGCGATCGATCCTGGCGAGATAGACTGCTGAACGAATCCCAGGGTCAGCCAAGCCCTTTGCTGCGGTGATTGCGCCCGCGGCATCTTTCGACGGCCAGACGCTAAATAGCCGGAGGATGGCTCTATCGCGCTCCAGCCCTTCAGAGAGAGTGTTGGCCCAGGCAAGCGCCTCGAGTGGGCGAGAGCGCCCCAAGGCAGTCGCCATCACGAAGACGGAATTCTCACGGAGAGCCCCCTTTGGTAAGCTCGCGATGAATCCCCGGGCGGCTGCGTCATCACGTTCCACCCACCGCTCGAAAGCAGGCCAGACGAGCTCAATCGCCTGATCACCGAGCTTCAGATCCTGAACAGCCACCAAAGCACGCTGCGGGTCGATATCGATCTGCCGTTTCAATGCACCTTGTAGCGCATCCATGCGAAGATCCGGACTGGTGAGCTTTTGAGCCTCTGACAGAGCCGCATTGAGATCACTCTCTGCCCAGATTTTGAAGATCTCGCTCACGAGGCCGGAAGATTGGCGGCCTGTGGCATGTGCCATTGCTGTTTCCAATGCTGCACGCGGGTCCCGTTTCGCGATTGCCCCGATCACAGCGCTCAAGGCTTCATCGCGGGTATCGTTGGATTCCGCAGCTTTCGCCCATTCGATTGCAGCGTTTGGATCCTTCTCGCCCCATGCGGCAAAGACAGCGCGTCTGAGGCTGCCCAACTCCCGGGTCTTGGGCAAAAATTGCAGGTAGTTAGCCGCCTCCGCAGGTGCGAATTCCGACCACCGTGCAAAGATCAGGCTGAGTGCATCGTCGCGATAGGCAATTGGCAGCCGCAAGGCTTCGTTCACGGCTCCGGTCATCGAGGAGGCCTCGAGTCGGGCCACGTATTCCGCCATCCTGAAGCGCCGTTGAAACTCGGTCCCGTCCTCGACCAGATCGGACAACGCGACTGATCGCGGTACGGAAGGAGCGTGATCTGCGGTGCTCGGGGGAGTTGTGGATGTTGAAGTAGTTAGGACGGGGAGGGGTGGAGGCGGAACCGCGGGGACTTCTTTGGAAACAGAGCTTCCGAGAACGAAACCGACCGTCAAACCGGCACCAGTCAAAGCAACTCCAGCCAAGATGCGCATAAGGGGGATGCCGTTAGCGTGCCGATTAGACGCCTCGTGTTACAAGCGGAAACGCAGGCGAAACGCCCCATTGCTTCCTATTTCCCACGAACTATGGAGCGCCGGTCTCCAGAGAGGGATCCGCGGTAACTCGAGATGCGTGCGGCATCAGTAGAGATGGATCGCGCATCTCTGGCAGGCAATCCGCGGGTTATCTTTGTCCCCGCCGCATCTCTTTCTACAGATAGAGCAACAAT
>CBINJX010000089.1:0-10176 GCA_966251085.1 uncultured Verrucomicrobiales bacterium | reverse complement strand
TGCGGTACCATCCGACTCAAACCTGCCACGGATCGAGACAATGCGTGATCCAATCCGTACGGTTCCGGTAAAACGTCCACCGCCTGTCAGCGTGATTCGGAGCAAGCCGCTGCTGCCAAGCTTTTGGTTTTCCGCCCTTGTGAAAGTCGCCGTGTACGTACCCTTGACCTCTTTCCATGTATAGGGATCAGGATTGGGGCCCGGGTCAGGCTCCGGATTGGGATCATTCGAGGGATCAAAGCTGAGCTGCTCCAGAGCTTCGTTGTAAACCGAGAATCGGAGCCTTCCGTTGAGCATCGAGACGAGCACGAGTTTGTTGCTCTCCACAAGCAGGTGTAGAGGGGTGCCCCGCACCGCGATGCTATCGCCAATAGTATAACTCGTGTTCCCGCCTCCGAGCCACCCGATGAGTTGGGGAATGCCACTGCTGTTGTTCCCCACAGTAAGCAGCCGTCCCTGCAGCCACGCAGCGTCGATATGCTGGAGTTGTGTGGAGTTGCGCTTCAGTGAGCCGGTGTGACTGAGAGAACTGCCGTCGTAGAGATCTCCCGAACCAAGGACAACCACTGATCCATCTGGCGATACCCGGATTGGATGAATGAAATAATAATCTCCGTGGTAAGGTGTCTCATCCATTGCTCCGAGCTTGCCTTCGCTGTCGATCTGCTCGGTGTGCAGATCGTTCGGACTGCTGAGATCCCGGAAGAAGTACATCTTCCGCTGTGTGGCGTTCCACACATACTCCTCGGATACATAGTTCCAGTCTTTGGACGAGATCAGCTGCCCGCTCTTACTGAAGATGTAATGCGTTGCCCATGCACCGCTTTCATCCGCTGCAAACAAGAACTCTCCCGCAGCAGCGAGTCCGATTACTGCCTGGGGTAGGTTTACGAATGGCTGCTCGGTGAATGAGGCTGAAGAGAGATCAATCGAGCTGATGCGACCAGAGCTATAGCCGACATAGAGTCGGTTGTTGGTCTCCGAATAAGCGATCCGCAGAGGCTGTTCGATCAGCGGAATACTGGGCAAATACGCACGTGCTGAAATCGACCAGCGGAATACGTTCCGGTGCCGCTTGCTCAGGACGTATACGGTATCACTCGGGCCTTTGATGATCTGATCCGGTTGGTAGGTCAGATTGCTTGGGTTGACCACAGGTGCGGGAGTGGGGGTGGTAACGGAGTTCAGCGGGAATTTGCTCACGCTCACTCCCCGGCCGTTCTGCATGGCGAAGGTAAAGGCCTGCTGGCCTGAGATCATGAGGCGCAGAGGTGAACCGGAGAGTGTGATTCGACCTGATTCGACAAAGCTTGTGGTGAAAACCACCAGGGTATTTCCGCGAAGTGCGACCGGTGCATCGCCTGTGAACGCGAGGTCGTCAAAACCTCCTGCCAGGCTCCCGGCATAAGTCAGGTTACTCGTGGAATAAATAATGCCGCTGTCGTCCGCGACGAATTCGCCACTGGGAAACAGATAGGTGCGTGAGGCGCTCGGGTAATCTCCATGGTAAGGGCTGTCGCCGGATAGAAAACCGAACGTGCCATCCGCATTGATCGTCAAATAATGAATATCCGAGGGGCTGACGCCGGTGTCCCGTGCGAAGATCTTCCTCTTCTGTGCAGAGAACGACAGACCTTGGAGGGGGTAAAAGGTATCCTTTTTCGCGGAGAGCAAGGCACCTGTGGTGATATGCACCGCCCCAAACTCCCTCGTACTGGTCATGACATAGAGTTTTTCTTCGAACTCATGCAGCCAGCGGACCTCGGCGGCAGCGGTGTAGAGTGGGGTCTCGGTGGCGCCATCCAGCGAGAATTTAGAGACGCTATTGCCGAAGCTAACAAAAATCCCGTTCGATGATGCCGTCAGCACCTTCGGGCCATCCGGCAACGAGATTGGTGTGAGCCAGCTTTCGTGGAGAAGATCGTAGCGTTCGATCTTCGCCGGGGTGTCGAAGAGGAAATAGGCAATCCCATTTGCCTGAATACTGTCGATCCACTTTGCCGATGTGCTCGCCAGCGGACGACTTGGGTTCGGGCGCGGCTGGGGACCATCCGGAGGTGGTTGGTTGTTACCTGGATCGCTGGTGATCTGGGCGAGGTCCAAACCATGCCGGGCGAAACGTACTTTCCCGTTCTCCGAAGAGATCACCAGCAATCCATCCGCGAGCGGAAATAGACGTAGCGGCACTCCGGCGCTTGGGCCGTTGGCATTGAGTTGGTAAGTGCCGTTCCATGCCTGCAGTTCGCCCGAGGTGGCTTGAGTGCCGCCCAGCGGAATGATGCTCCGGATCGTGTAGAGATTCCCACCCTGCCACACGGCATCAGTGATGCCGTTTGCGAGCGCGCCTTTTCTTTCCAGGCTCACGCCTGCATAGAGGTGTCCATTGCCAAGCACGACAGTAGTGCCGTCGGGGGACACGCGGATCGGGAGCTGCACACCGTAGTCGCCATGGTAAGGCGTGTCCTTTTCAGCCCCGATTTCCCCCTCCAGGTCGATGTCCTCCCAGATGAGATCGTTCGGGCTCGAACCATCCCGGAAAAAGTAGAGTTTCCGGTTGGCCGTACTCCACGTGTACTCCCTCGAATAGTACTTCCAGTCCTTGGAAGAGGCCAATCTCCCAGAGGAGTCATAAACATAATGACTTTCCCAGGAGCCGCCTTCATCACAGACAAAGAGAAGCTCATCCAGCGCCTGTATGCCAACGGGCGAATATGGTGAGTTGACGAAGTTCACCTCGGAAGGCGCCGTGCTCACAAGGTCCAGATAGCTAATCCTGCCCGACGCATAGGAAAGATAAAGCCGGTCGAGCGAAGCGGAGTACGCCATCTGATTGGGAACCTCGGCAAGAGAGATACTCGGCAGGTATTCCCGCTCCGAGACCGACCAGCGGAAAACTGACTGGTGCAACTTACTAAGGAGATAGACCGTCCCGTCTTTGCCGTACTCGATCGCATCCGGCGTATACGTTAGATTTGTCGGATCGATTGCCGGACCGGGTTGGTTTGGGGCAATGCTACTGACCGCAATGGTCGTTGCTGCCACACCGCGGCCATTCATCTGGGCGAAGGAATGAACATTGTCTCCTTCGATGAAGATACGGAGAGGTGTGCCGGTCACCGTTTTACGGCCGGTTTCCAGCAGGCCGGTCGAGTAGGCGACCAGAGTATTCTCCCGCAGTAGAACCGGCGCAGCATCGCTTGTGAAATCGAGGTCCTTGAACGCGCCAGCCAGGCTGCCGAGGTAGGTGAGATCGCTCGCCGAATAGACGACACCTCCATTTGTGGCGAGACGTCCCTCGCCAGGGAACAGATAGACCCGCGTTCCCGTAGGATAACTTCCATGATAGCGACTGGTCGTCAGCGTTCCCAGAGTTCCATCACTGTTGATGGCTGTGCGCGAGATGTCGCCTCCCGAGACACCGAACAGAGAGGTTGCAGTAGAGCCGACCGCAATTCCTGTGACTCCGGAGTAGGAGATCTCCTTTGTGCTAAACGGAATTCCCGTGCTGGTCTCCGCCACTGTCCAAGTTGAACCGCTCAAGTTGGAGAAATAAACCTTTCCATTCCGTTCGAAAAGCGAGCGGATTTCCTGCGCGGTGTTGAGCAGGGGAGTCTCCTGCGTTCCATCCAGGGAGAACATCGAGATGCTCTTCCCGAAGCTCACGAAGATTCCATTCGCGGACACGGTGAAACCCTTCGGTGCACTCGGGAGTGAGATCGGGGGCAACCATGTGCCCGTCGCGAGTTCATAGCGTTCCAATTTTGCAGGCGTATCGAAGAGGAAGTACGCAATTCCATTCGCGCGGACCGCGTCGAGCCATGCAGCGGTCGTGTGGCCGAGAGTTCGGGCGGGATTCGGGCGAGCCTCCAGCGGACCCGCAAATGGGAGAGGTTCCGGTGCAGGATCTGCCTCTTCCGGTTCAATGCGATATGCAGTCAGACTTCCGGCCGAACTTCCGCTGACCTCGCCTTTGGAAACACAAAGCAACCCGCTCGCGTAGCTGAGATTTCCTCCCGCAGGCAGCGTCTGCCTGATTGCAGATGTCGCCCGGTTGAAAATGAAAGTTCCTCCGCTGCCGGAGGCGATTACCAGATCCTTGGTCACAATCGGTTGTCCGGAGAGTGTGCCGGAAGCTGTGTAAGTGCCAACGACGGAGCCGGTCGCGGCATCATACGCCTTAACCTCCGCCCCCAGGCAGACATAAACCACCCCGCCAGCCATCGCAGGGACGCCTGCGTAATTGCCGGGGAGCGACCAGAGTTGTGAGCGAGTGGAAAGATCCACGACAACAATCCGGCTTCCTCCGACGACTGCGGCTTTGCCATCGCTGATCACGGGGACATTCCCATCATACCAGTAGCTGCCGTAACCAGCACCCGTGCTGGTTGTCTTCAGGTCGCGCGTCCAGAGCTGAGATCCGGTGGTCGGATTGTGTGCGGTAAAGATCCCACTCACACAGGTGTACAGAACGCCATCGGCATACGCGGGTGTCCATCCATCCTCCTGCCCCAACGAAACAAAGAAGCGCTGCGCGCCTGTCTGCGCGTCAAAACCGTACACCCCGCCGTAAGACCCGCCATTCACAAAAACACCACCCTCGGCAATGGTCGGTGCCAGGTATCGTTCCCATTGCGCTGCATGAGGAGCCGCCCACAATAGCCGGCCACTTGCCGCGTCGAGACACCAGAGATGGGTGTCTGGTGAATGATTGCCGCGTTGGAAATAGATCCTGCCATCCGCGTAAGCCGGCGGATTTACGGAGTACCCCGCGGGGAGAGCGTAGCTCCATTTTTCGCTGCCGTCGGATGCCTCTAGGGCGAAGGCCTGCATGCCACCGTTGAAGTAGCCGTTGGTCGTTCCGTAGATGGTGTCCGCCCGGATGACCACCTGATTGATTGCCGTCGAAAACGTCTTTGACCAAGCCTGCGTAAAGTTACCGGTGCCAATGGTCTTTGGATAAAACCCGGAGTGACCTGGCCCATTGCCAAACATCGTCCACTCGCCGACGGCAGGGTCGGCGGCAGGAAGGTAGGATACAAGGGCTAGCCAGATAGCGAGCAACCTGAAGGAAGCAAAACCAATTCCAATCCGCATAAGCGCCGGCAGAATGCCTGTTATACGGGTGATGTCAAACGGGTGAGTACCTCCAGTGGTATGAGACGGAGCAGGTTCCTCAAACAAAGAGAGGCCTGACACTCCTCACCGTGAAGAGCAGCGTACTATCCGGGTGCCTCCGGTGCTAAGCGAAACCGCAATTGAATGGGGGCAGAACAGGCTGTTGGGCGAGTTGCTACTTCGCGTTTTCCGCCTCCAGGCACGCCCTCACGTTCCATCCAGCTGCAGCCAGTTTCTGCTCCGCCTCCCCATAGTTAATCCCAAGGCTGCTGCTCACCAATCGAACCCCGCGGTCGCGCAGCTTCTCATTCGAGACCTGCACATTGATCATCAGGTTTCCGCGGACGCGGCCCTGACGGATCATTGCGGCAGTCGAGAGTATGTTGAGGGCGAGCTTGGTGGCGGTTCCGGCTTTCAGGCGCGTGGAACCGGTGACGATTTCCGGGCCAGTGGGCAGATCCACTTCCACGTCCCACGGTTCCGCTGTCTTTTTCCGGGCGGGATTGCAGGTGATGAGCATCGTCTTCGCCCCACGTTCTCTTGCGCGTGCCAATGCGCCGACGACAAATGGCGTGCGTCCGCTTGCGGCAAGACCACAGACGACGTCTCCCTCCCTGACCCCGCGTTCCATGATCGCCAGAGCCCCGGCTTCGGGCTGATCTTCGGCGCCTTCGACTGCGCGGTGAAGCGCGACGAAGCCGCCCGCGATGATGCCCTGTACCAGTTCCGGCGACGCCCCAAAGGTGGGCGGGATCTCGCTGGCATCCAGGACCCCGAGCCGTCCACTTGTGCCCGCGCCGACATAAAAGAGTCTGCCTTCGTTCAGCAGCGCATTGCTCACGAGTTCCACACCTGCCGCCAGTTCCGTGCGGCATTCGCGGAGTGCGTTGGTGACGTAATCTTCCTCGGCGACAAAGAGGTCCACCAGTTGTTGAGCGGAAAGTTGATCGAGGTTGGCGGAGCGCGGATTACGCTGTTCGGTGGTGGCCACTGCAATCTGGTCACGGTCGGCGGGGCCCTGATCCTTCTTGGGAGCGACTGCAATCGGAATCCCTTTTGCCCCGAGTGCCAGTTGGGCAGCCCCCAGCGCTCCCGTCTCCGCACACCGCTCCACCTGTGCTTTTGGCAGCAGGGTGCTCAGACGGTATTTATAGAGAGCCATGTAATCGGGGTGATTGAAGAGTCCCCCGACTAGCCGCACGCACGGATCCATGAAGTCGAGCCGGTGCGCGACGGCATTGGTGAATTCCGCCAGGATCGTCGCGCCTCCCTGCACGATCGCCAGCATCTCGGGTTCACCCTTGCGTGCTGCCTCGAAAATCGCCGGGGCCAACCGGGCCACGGACATCTTGTCCGCCTGCATCGCCCAATCGACCAAGTCCTGCAGTCGGTTCAGCCCAAGCATTCGCAGGATGGTCTCTGCGAGGGGAGTAATGGTGTGGCTCAGGTCGTAATGGCTCAGCACTGAGCGCAACCCTTGCATAGCGATGTGGTATCCGCCGCCGCGATCTCCAAGGAGTTGTCCCCAACCGCCCGCTTTTTCGATTCGACCGTTCTTCCGGCCATGCACTGCCGCACCAGTGCCAGCGATGATCGCAATCCCGTCGCTGTCGCCGAAAGCTACTGCCATGGCCGAATCGCGATCACTCCCGGCTACCAGTTCGGCCTTTGGCCAGATCTGGCTCATGATTGCCCGAAGCCGCCGCCGGTCCTCTTCAGTCGCGCACCCTGCAAGACAGGCGCCCACGTGCGTCACCTGATCCGTCGGCAGTACCGAGAAAAGGGCACGCAGATTGTCATCGCTGATCAGCTTCAGGTTTGCCGCGGAAAGTTTTCCTTCGCGCTCGATCTCCAAGCCGCGCTCTGTCGGGCGGCACAGTACCCATTCGGTCTTGGTGCCGCCGCCTTCGATGCCAAGCACACGCTTGGCGTCCGGGGATGTCTGGTCAAGAATCGCGATCATTTGAACCCGCCAATGAATCGCTTTCTGGTCTGGCTCTGCGTTGCTCTTTGGACAGCTGTAATCATCTGGGCGGGAGTCGTCTTCTATTTCTCATCGCTCTCGGGGAATGAAATCGAGCGGATGAATTTCGGGCTCTGGGACAAGGCGGCCCATTTTCTGGCGTTTGCCGTCGGTGGTGCCTTGCTCAGCGCTGCTCTCGTTTACACCCGTCGTTGGCCGATGTGGAAGACGATTGCTGCCGTTTCTTTAACACTTTCCATCTACGGCGCACTCGACGAATGGCATCAGCTCCGCACCCCGGGCCGATACGGTGCTGATAAGAAGGACTGGCTTGCGGACACACTCGGGGCATTCTGTGGCGCCTCCGCATTCTGCTTTCTGTATGCCCGACGAAATTCGCGACCGACTGCGCCGGCTCCGGCTGGAAATTGAAGAGCACAACCGCCGCTACTACGAAGAGGCGGCCCCCACGATCTCCGATGCCGAGTACGATGCGCTCTTCCGTGAGCTGCAGGCACTCGAGACAGAGCATCCGGCGCTGATCACTCCCGATTCCCCCACACAACGCGTCGGCGGACGCCCGCTCTCGGGATTCAAGTCGGTGCGGCACCGCGTGCCGATGCTCTCGCTGGACAACATCTTCGCCAAGGACGGCATCGAGGCCATCCGGAAGTGGGTGACCAGCGTGGAGAATGAGTTGCGGAAGAAGAACGCGCTCCCTGATGAACCGCTCACTTTCCTCGTGGAGCCAAAGGTGGACGGCGTGGCGATGAGCCTCCGCTATGAGGACGGTGTTTTCACCTGCGGTACGACCCGGGGTGATGGTGAAACCGGGGACGACATCACGGAAAACCTCCGCACGATCCGAAAGATTCCGCTGCGTCTGAAGGATTCGCCGCCTATTGATATTGAGTTCCGCGGGGAGGTGTATCTGCCAATTGCCGGGTTCCAGAAGATCAGGGCTGAACAGGAAGCGGCGGGGGAAATGCCCTTTGCCAATCCGCGCAATGCCGCTGCCGGCTCCCTGAAACAGCTCGACCCGCGGGTAACGGCCAAGCGTCCCCTGGAGTTCATCGCCTACGGTCTCGGCTTCACCAGTGAAGATGCCGAGGTCCCGGAGACCCAGAGCGACCTGTTAAAGTGGCTGCACAAGTTTGGTTTGCCGACCCATCCCCCGAAACACACCTGGCTCTGCCATTCCGTGGAGGAGATCATGGCGGCGATTAACGAGCTCGATAATCTCCGGCACCATTTCCCGTTCGAGACCGACGGCGCAGTGATCAAGCTGAACGACCGCTCGCTCCGGGAGATCGCCGGTTACACCTCCCGTGCTCCGAAGTGGGCGCGGGCCTTCAAATACGCTCCCGAGCAGGCGCAGACTCTTCTGAAGGCGATCACCATTCAGGTCGGTCGCACCGGGGTGCTGACACCCGTGGCAGAACTCGATCCGGTATTTGTCAGCGGTACCACGGTCAGCCGCGCAACCCTGCACAATGAGGATGAGATTCGCCGGAAGGACATCCGGATTGGCGACACCGTTGTGATCGAAAAGGCAGGGGAGATCATCCCGGCGGTGATCAGCGTCGTCACTGAACGGCGTCCGCCCGAGGCCCAGCCTTTCGATTTCCTGGCCCATATCGGCGGCAAATGCCCGGCGTGCGGCGGACCGGTGCGTCGGAACCCCGAATTTGCCTGGTGGGTCTGTGAAAATCCGTCCTGCCCCGCGCAGAAAACACGCCGTCTGGAGTACATGGCCAAACGTGGCGCGCTGGAGATCGAGAGCCTCGGTGGCATTGTCGCCGACAAACTTGTCGAGCACGGCCTCGTCGATGAGCCGCTCGATATCTTCAATCTCACCGAGGAACAGCTCGCCACACTGAACCTCGGCACCCCGAGCGAACCGCGCGTTTTCGGGGCAAAGAACGCGGCGAAGCTGATCGAAACCCGCGATCGTGCCCGGACTTTTCCCCTGAGCCGCTGGCTGCATGCCCTGGCAATTCCTGAGGTAGGCGAAACCACTGCGTACGATCTGGCGCGGTTTCATGATTCACTGGAGGAAGTGGCGGATTCTCAGGTTCTTAAGGATGTTCTCCGTCTGGACGAGCTGAAAACCAAAGCCGACGAAACCAAACCACCACGGCTGACGAAGAAGTTCGGACTGCCTTCAGAGGAGCATCAGCGGCTCGTCACGGCGCATGAGAAGGTGCTGGGTGAGATGGAGGAAATCCGTGAGCGGCTGGCGAAGACCGGCTTCGGGACGAAGACCAAGAAGAAGGATGGCGAAGGTTTCACCACTAAGCTGGGACCGGTCGTTGCCCGGGCTGTGCTGGATTATTTTGCCTCGCAGCAAGGACAGGCGGTCCTGAAGCGGCTGCGCGAGCTGGGTATCCAGCCGAAAGGGGAGAAGGATCAGGCTCCCTCAGCAAGCGGTCACGCGTTTGCAGGGAAGACATTTGTCATCACCGGCACCCTTCCAACCCTCAAGCGGAGCGAGGCCGCGGAGAAGATCCGGGCCGTGGGAGGAAATGTCTCGGGATCGGTATCGAAGAAGACCGACTTCCTTCTCGCTGGTGAGGAGGCTGGCTCAAAGCTCGATGATGCCCGGAAGCATGGGGTGAGGGAACTGAGTGAGGAGGAGTTTCTTCAGATGTTGGCGGAGGGAGGCGGGGCTGCTCCTGCGGATGAGGGGAAGGAGAAGAAGCAGAGTGGGGGCGGCGATCAGGGGGAGTTGCTGCTGTAGGGAGGCTTTTCGATGAGGAAACCGGGCGTTTCGTCGAAAGCGCCCGGGGATCGCGATCTGAGGTTTCTACTCATTTCAGACCAATTCTGAATTAGTGTTCGCGGATCTGTGCTGGGAATGGAAGACCAGACGACCTACACCATCTTCAGGAGGCACCTGGAGGAGCGAGCAACAGAGTGGAGCGAGCTTCCAGCTTGCTCAGGGGCAGCTTCCGCAGCTCACCCGTCCACAGGTGCCCTCACCTCGATCACACCCGTCAGGGTAGCCGTGTGCTCCTCTCGCTCGGCGCATCCGAGCCGGAGAAGGTGGGGATCACGCCTGCTGTGTTCCACGCGTCCTCAGGGCAAGCTGGAAGCTC
>CBINJX010000088.1:0-10192 GCA_966251085.1 uncultured Verrucomicrobiales bacterium | reverse complement strand
GCCTGCACGCACAAGGCTTCCAGCGCGCCTACGTCGCTCTCCTGCTTCAGTCCCTTCTCTTCCACGATCAGACTCGCGACCTTGCCCGTGGCAAACATCTCGGCAAACACGTCTTTCCCCTGCTTGCCGGAGATCACGCCGGTATCGATCAGGTTCACCAGTTCGTCGAGCGCTCCCGGTGGGATCGGGCACTCGGCCAAGGTATGACCGGCGCTGCTGAGTGCGCTGAGGAGATCGTTCAGAATCCAGTTCGCAATATTCTTCGGCTTCTTCGCCCCTTTTGCGGCCGCTTCAAAATAGCTCGCAAGCGCAAGATCGTTTGCCAGCACACTGGCGTCGTAGGGCGTCACGCCATACTCCTGTACGAAGCGTTCACGCTTCTCCCCAGGCAGTTCAGGGCGGCGGGAGCGAACCTCATCCATGAAGACGCCGGTCTTCACCGGAAGCAGATCCGGATCGGGGAAATAACGGTAATCATGCGACTGCTCCTTGCTCCGCTGGAACTTCGTCGTGCCGGATGCATCGTCCCATCCGCGGGTTTCCTGCTGGAGCCTGCCGCCGTGTTCCAGAACCTCGATCTGACGCTGGATTTCGTAAGCAATTGCGCGACGCACACCCGAGATCGAGTTCATGTTCTTGATCTCGATCTTCGTTCCGAGTTCCTGCTGTCCCTCAGGGCGAACTGAAACGTTGCAGTCACAACGCATCTGCCCCTTCTCCATGTCGGCATCACTCACCCCGCCGTACACGAGGATCTGCTGAAGAGAGGTCAGGTAAGCGAATGCCTCTTCCGGCGAGCTGATTTCCGCGTTGGAGACGATCTCCATGAGCGGAGTCCCCGCGCGGTTGAAATCAATGCCGGTCGAGGTCTCGAAGTGGAAGCTCTTCGCGACGTCTTCCTCGAGGTGAATACGGGTCAGGCCGACGACCTTGCCCGGATTCTCGATGCTCTTTTGCGCATCCTTAGGATACGCGAGGTCCGGGAGCGGCACGCCGCCGTTCAGGCAGATCGGCAGGTCGAACTGCGAGATCTGATAATTCTTCGGCATGTCCGGATAGAAATAGTTCTTCCGGTCGAATTTGCAGACCTCCGCGATGTCGCAGTTGAGCATGAGGCCGGTGAGCGCGGTCATCTTCAACGCTTCCTCATTCATCACCGGAAGCGCACCGGGAAACCCGAGGCACACAGGGCAGGTATGCTTATTCGGCTCCGCGCCGAACTCCACCGGGCAACCGCAGAACATCTTGCTGCGGGTCTTCAGCTGAACGTGAACTTCGAGACCGATGGTCGGAATGTACTTCGTGGCCATATGCGAAAGGGTAAATATTTCCGCTCACTTACAGGGCCGCTTCAACCATCATCCATCGGGATCGTTCCCTTCCACATCGCCACGCGCTCCCCGGCGGAAAGAGATTACGATTACGAATAAGATTAAGATTAAGAGGGCATTAACCTGCGCACTCAGCGCGCCGGTGGTGGTGCGGAGTCAGGCTTTTCCGGTTTGGCCAGAGCGTAATCAAGCGCTTTTTCGAACTCCAACTTGCTCATGAGGGAGGCAATCTCCGGATCGTTGGCCGCGGCGACTACATTGGGATTGCGCAGCAGCGCCAGGAAATCGTGTTTCGACGCATCTTTGACAATCTGCGGGTC
Organism: uncultured Verrucomicrobiales bacterium; assembly: GCA_966251085.1. GTDB lineage: Bacteria > Verrucomicrobiota > Verrucomicrobiia > Chthoniobacterales > Chthoniobacteraceae > CBINJX01. The sequence continues at coordinate 8,541 of CBINJX010000088.1, read as the reverse complement.
GTTCACCAGGGCGACGATCTTCGGGTGTTCGGCGAGCGGCTTCACACCGGGATAATTCATGAACCGCTGAAGACTCTGCTCATTCGAAACCATCACGCCCACTTTCTGTACGATGGTGTAAAGCGTGCCCGGTATCGGGTCCAACTGCTGAACGACAGCTCCCGCGGGTCCACTTTCAATCGCGTGTTTCATCCCCGCGATACTCCGGGCCCACCCGCTGGATTCGATGCCAGACTGTCCGAGAGTACGCGCCTGACCGCTCGCAAGCCGATGCCCGGTCGCCTCCAGATCCGCGTCCGCGAGACTGCCAAGAAACCGGATTCCAACCGCCAGGGCAAAAACGAGAAACAGGCCAAACTTCATTCCGACGAATGCACCAGCAGCTCCATACCCCAGTCGAGGCATCCCACCCTCCTGCTCCGCCGTTTTCTTGAACAGAATGGCGCTCACGATCGAAACGACGAGGTAGACCGCCATCCCGATACACGCTCCGCCGATGGCAGTAAGGATGAAATTGGGCAATGCGAGCCCGGAAAAATACGGCGCCACTTTCGGCGCCCCGATCCACGCCGACACATACGCCCCTGCGATCGCGAGAATCTGAGCAATCTGCCGCACGACACCCAGCTGCCACCCTCGGAGAGTTTGCAGCGCGACGAGCAGAGCCGCTCCTCCGAGGAAGATCATCTGCCAGAGGTCCGTGGTTGAATCAGACATGTGATGGGGAAGCCTCCCATAGTGCGGAGGATCGTGCAATGAACACTAAAGCAGCCATGTACCTGAAAGTTGGGAGCGCCTGAAGGTGGTGAAGAAAGTAATCAGTGAGTCAGTAATCAGTGAGGCGTTCTCCAGGAGAGATGCCCACTTGGCACTTTCAGAGGAATTGAGAGCCACAGAATGCAAATCTGGAGGTATTCGCCTCATTCACCTCACGGGATCCAGATTCGTACGATGCTTTGGGTTCCGTCGGCAAACGACACCAAGGCGTTTACTTGCTGATCGTGGTCGAGGCCGCTCGCGGCCCCCAGTGATCCGGCGGACGGGGCCAGCGCCACGAACTTTTTCACAGCGCTCGTACCGCCTGGAAGCGGTTGCCCGGTACGGAGGAGCAACTGCAGGACCCCCGAGCTGTCCAGCACCCAAAGCCCGCGATTATTCTTTGCCGTAACTCCATCCGCGGCCTTGATCGCCAGCTTCGCGGTGAAGAGCAGAGTGGACTCAGGTCCTTCAGGGAGAACAACCGATTCGAATACCGCCCACTTCCCGCCTCCAGGAGCCGGCTCTCCCGTTCTTGCGATCAATCGGAGTTGATTGTCGCCATTGGCGAGCCACAACCCCGTTTTGTTTCCTTTGTTCAGCCCTTTCCCGGCCAGCGTCGCCATGAAAGCCGTGCGTCCATCGCTGCCGGCGATCGGGTCGGCAAATTTCTGGAATCGACTCTCCGGTAGCAGCGTGTCGTCGCTTCCTGGCGCAGCGTCTCCCTCTTGCGCCAGGAGAGCCGGACCGTCAGGAGTGGAGCGAAGGAGCACCAGATCATTTGCAGCGGACACAGTCTCTGGCACACCCGGGACGAGTTGCGCAGTGTATGCCACGCCATCCGCACCGAATCCGGGCAATCCAAAGCTCCGGGGCATTCCGAGCCCTTCGTACGCCTGCCCGGTTTCCATCCACAAGGTCCACTCCTCGGGAGAATTGGCAGCCGCGGGAACGGTATAGATCGCCTGGACTTTGCCTGGAAATGTCAGGCGGACACCAATTGAATTGCTATCCACGCGCCAGCGTCCGGCTGCCGCAGTTCCCGGTGCGGAAACGAGTGTCGCGAGGCCCACGACTGCTTCACCGTTTACAAGGTCACCCTTTCGCAACAGCAACCGCAATCCGGAGCCGGGAAATACCGCGCAAAGCGCCAGGTTATTCAGTGACTTCACTCCAGGACCTGCGAGCTTTGTGAGAAAGAACACGGTCTCGCCGTTTCCATCGACAGAAAGGAATTTGCCCAGGCGAACTCCAGGCTCCACTTCATCCCCTTCCCGCGCGGCAGCCTGCACCGCTCCGTCAATTAGGTCGATGTAGAGTACCGTATCGTTGCTGCGCTTCACCCCCGCACCCTTGATGGTCGCCACCACAGCCTGGCCACTCGGCACTCCCAAGCCTTTGATTTTGCCGCCTGAAATTCCTGGAGCAGCATCGCCAACCTTCAGGCGAACGGAGCCATCCGGGGCAAAGATCGCCCGTTGCCTGGGGGATTTCCCATTCCGGATCTCCCCAGAGAATAACCCGCCCGCCGGTAGTCCGAGCTTCGAATAAACCGTCCCGTCCGGCTGCCCGGGGACCTGTGCTCCTTTCACTGCACCGGGAAGCACAATCGTCTGGGATCCCCGTACCGTAACCTCCGCCGTGCCAAACGCGATGCCGTCAGTGATGGTGTACGAAAAGGTGTCGCGACCAAAGAAGTTGGAGCCCGGCGTGTAAGTGATCGCACCCGCCCCATCGTGCGACACGGTTCCAAACGCGCCAGAGGTAACCGACACGACCGAGAGCGGATCATCATCCGCGTCGCTGTCGTTCAGGCGCGGATCGAACGTTACCGCCGTGCCGCCCGTGGAGACGACGTCTGCCACGGCGACAGGTGCCGTGTTCGCCAAGGTCACGGTTGCCGTTGCCGTTCCGCCAAAGCCATCGGCAATGGTGTAGGTAAATACATCGCTACCGCTGAAGCCTTCGCCAGGTGTGTAGGTGATGACAGTCCCGTCGGTACTGACCACACCATGAGTCCCTTGTGTTACATCGGAGATTGCAAGCGTATCACCATCCGGATCGCTGGCGGAATCCAGCACCTCGATGGTGAATGCCTCCCCTGCATGCGGACGCAACGTTTTATCCTGCGCCACGGGCGAGCGGTTGAGGGTGGTGAACGAGACCTCTTCCCCAAGATGAATGCCCGCGCCATTCGTCACCTCCGCCCGGTATGAATAGAGCGTGTGCGGACTCAGGCCGGTGAGCACTTTCTCCACCGAACCCGTTCCGCCGGATGATGAGACATGGATCGGCTCATGGCGGACACCCGACACGATGAAGACCACACTGCTGTCGGTATCATCCGGAATGACGCTCGCATTCATCTGAGCCGATGTTGCCGTAATCGCAGATGCGGGGAGCGTCGTGACATAGGCAATCTCCTCCACCCCGGGAGTCCCGCCGACTGTGACACTGGCGCGCCAATTCTGCCTGGTGCTGAAAGCTGCCGGAGATGCCGCGGGATCGACGACCACCAGTGAATGACCGCCGCCATCGCTCAACGGATGCCATGCGTCATCATACGTGAAATCGAAAATCGTCTGGCCGCTTTCACCTAGCAACACAAGGCGTTCACCACCGTTGGAAAGATCCCCCTGAAAGGGCCCGAGAACATTCTGCCTGTGACCATATCGCAACGCGAATGCCTCCGGATTGCCCGCAATGATTGCACATTCGCCGGGTGCCAGCGAGATGGCGCTTTCCCCAGTAAGGCTGAAGGTGACACCGGTCGTTAACCGCGCCCCGGCGAGATCCACTGGCGTCGTGCCGATATTCTTGATTTCGATGAACTCGAAAGCCGCGTCGGTGAGTTGTGGGTTCACTACGAGTTCCGACGTGGTGGGATCCGTGGGATGATAGTTGATCTCTGTGACTACCAGATTCCCCGCCGCTGCCGGTGGATCGATGGAGAAACGGGCTTCAGTTCGTCCGCTCCAGGTGCTGACAAGCGGCGGATTATCTACCCCCGTTAGCGCGGTCCAATTCGGATTATGTGCACGCGCCCTCACGCACGTCGTTGCATGAATAGTGATCGGCGTGCCTGTGTAGGTGAATACGTTTCCCGCGGCAGGAGCAGCGCCGCCGGGAGGGCGAGGATCGCTCCCATCGAGCGTGTAGTAAATCGTAGCACCGGCCGGACCCGAGAGCGTGATCTGAGTACCGGGTGTCACCCGCCCCGATGTGGCGCTGAAGGTCACTGGAGCCACCCACTGCGAATCCATGAAGTTTGCCCGCTGCTGCAGCCAGTCCTTTATCCTTTGAACCTCCGCCGCTTGGCCGGAATAGTTCTGGCCGGTGAACGGGCTCGTCCACGGGCGTTTCGCTTTGTTCCATCGCGACAAATCGCGGCTGATAGCCTCGGCGGAAATGCTTTCATTGAGCTGGTCGAGCAAGGCATTCACCGCCACCGGAGAAAAAGCCTCCTTCCGAAGTGCGACCCAACGATCGATATACGCCTGGTAAAAATCGATGTCTTTGAACAGCTGATTCCACCAGCTGTAATTGAAGAAATCCGTTCCCCGGTCGCCCGACTGACTGCGCCAGATCTCGGGATTCTCGTCCCGCCCATCGGTCGACGCAAGGGCACGGTCAAAGTCCCAGAGCGGACCATAGATGATCTTTCCTCCACGGTCCTTGTGCAAGTAGCCGCTCAATCGCAGCGCATCGACGTTGAACGACCAGACGTTCATCAGGTGATGGTCGATGGCCGCCCCCACATCCATATAGGCTACGTAGCCGCTGGTGGGGCTCTTCCAATTCGCGGAGTAGATCGCGTTATCGAGAGAGGTGACGTAACTCCTCAGATACTGCGCCTGCCCACTTCGCTGAATCGTCGTGAGATCCGCCTCTTTCGGATAATAGTACGCAAACGAATTCTGGCGCGGGGTTGAAAAACCCGAATCACCTGTGTCGCGGCGATCGACCTTGAAGATGTAGCCCCCCGTTCTTCCCACCGGATCATTCACATACGGATCGAGCTTTGCGATATCGACCCGATCCCCGCCGCGGCGGATCTTCTCCATGATGTTATACACCCCGAAGTAATCGCCCGTCGTACTACCCGGAATATAGGTGACGTCTCCCCCCGTGACATCCACAAACACCTCCGCGTTCCGTGTCCTCACTGCATAGCGACCGATCGTGTTGCTGAGTGCATACATGAACGGGTTGTGCAGCAGCGAGCGATCGTACTCATACGGCGCACTGAACACCCAATCACTATGCGCGGGCATTCCCAGCAAAGTAACATCCTTCTCCTCATCCCAGCGATCCCGCCGCGCCTCCACGTTCAGGTTGAACTTTGGATTGTTCAGCGTACTGGAGCCACGCCGGTCCAGGGCCACACGAGTGTGCAGCGTGGGAGGATTCGTCAGCCGCGCGCGGCCGTCAGCGCCCGGTTCCCATACCCACATGTATCCCGGATTATCCGGCGTCGAGGAGTTGCCATCCGTGATCGGATTTACTCCAAAAGTCGTCATCACCACCACGGGCATTGCCGACGAGAACGTGTTCATCCCTGTCCCAAGTCGCAGATACGCTTCGCCCTCCGTCTCGCCGGGGAGTAATCCGGGAGCGAATACCCGGGCGCGAACCTGCCTGGTGCTCGTGATCGGAATCGGAAGCGTATAAAGAGGCGAGGTACCTCTAGGCACCGTTCCATCGAGGGTGTACCGGATCTCCGCGCCGGCCTGGGGAGACGCTTGCGAAAGGGTTAACTGAAACGTCGAAGTGAATGCGCAGCTATCAACCGAGAATACCACTTTCCCCGCCACGCCAAAGCCAGAGTAGTTATTCGGCGCTCCCGGAGTCGGTATCGCGTAGAAGCCAACCTTCGCCACATCAGCGGCATCCTGCCCATAGGAGACATTCGCCTGCTGCGCCGGATAATCCACGTACTCGGATGCAACGCTGGTCGCGTTTGGCCGCAGCAAACGGAGTGTCCCACCCGCCGGATTCAGCGTGAAATTCGTATGGAGTGGCCCCATCGGCACAGCGCGGTTCAACCCCGACGCCCAAACCAAGAGTCGATCATCGGGCAAGAGATCGACCGACGGAAACACCCAAGTATTCGTGCCATCGGTAAGCTGAAATCCGAACAGGTTATGCCGGATAGTACGGCTCGGATTCCAGATCTCGACCCATCCATACCGCACACCGTCTGAGGCCGTAATCCCCGTAGTATTCGTTACCAGGAACTCCGAGATGCGAATGTCTTGAGCACAAACACGGCCCTGCGCCACCCAGAGCACAAAAGCCACTACAACGGAAAGGCATCGGGGGAAAAGCATACCGGGAGTGTTGCCGTCATAGTGCTATGTTCCCGGCGCTTAGCAAGGAGAGGTAGCGTGATGCAGTCCGGGCCTTCTGAAGAAACCACGGGGGACGGTATAGATTCAGATGGGGCTCGATAAGTCACCGCATATATGGCCCCCAAAGGAAGTCGTCTTACCCGAGCTCCCCCTCCTTTTTTGCGCTCGCGCGGTGGCTCCGCCGCCGTGTGCCGTCTTTTCGGGGCTCTGCCCCGTGTTCGGACGAGTGTCCGCACAAAATCCAGGAGTGGTATCGACCGGCAGATCCCGGCTCTGCCAAACGAGGGGCAGAGCCCCTGAAGAATCGCACACGAGGGCAGAGCCCTCGCGCGAGCGCGTTTGGATGGAATGTGTACGGGGGAGTTGTTGAGGCTCCATGCCTCCCTGGACTCATTACCGCGCCCGCTCGTATTCGTTTCTGAAAGACCAAAGGAACATAGCCCAGGGCAAGCTATGCTAAATCCCGCAGTCGCAGGAGATGAGCAGAAGATTCAGGTCTCCCCCCTCCCCACTCCGGCGTATCTCTAAGCGCAAGCAACCCCTGGATCACCCTACGCTTTCGGCAGGAAATACGAGCGCTGCTTCTCGGAGATCGGTAGTCTGAGCTGCTCCAGCACGAGCAGCATGTCCTCCCAGACCTTCCGCTTCTCGCCCAGGGACTGATTCCGCAGCAGGTACGCGGGATGATAGGTCGCCATCAGCGGGATTCCCTTGAACTGATGCCACCGCCCACGAAGCCGCGCCATCGGAGCCGTCTCTCCGAGCAGACCTTCCATTGCCGTCGCCCCCAACGCCACAAGCACCCGGGGCCGAATGATGGAGATCTGCTGCTCCAGATATGGCAGGCAGGTCTTCATCTCAGGCGCGGTCGGTTTCCGGTTACCCGAAGCTCCCGGAGGCATGTCCGGCCGGCACTTGAGAACATTCGCAATATAAACCGTGTCGCGGCTCAGCCCCATCGTTTCGATGATCTTCGTAAGGAGCTGTCCGGCTTTACCGACAAAAGGTTCTCCCTGCAGATCCTCGTCCTCCCCGGGAGCCTCGCCGACAAACATCAACTCCGCCTCGGGATTGCCCACGCCAAAGACGACGTTCGTGCGCGAGGCGACCAGCTTCGGGCAGCGGGTACAGGCAAGCACAGGACCACGGAGTTCCTCGAGCCGCTCCGCCTTGCTGCGGCCATCATCCACTTCGTCCTCCTCTGGTTGATACACCGGTGCGGGTGCGGGTGGCGGAGTAGGCGCTGGTGCAGAAACCGGCGCAGGTCTTTCAAAAGCAGGCTGCGGCTCCGCGAATACCTCCAGACGGGACACCGACGACACAGTCAATGTCTGTTCCTCGCGCGCTTCCGTAGCTTCCACCCGCGGAGCAGGCGCCGACATCGCCGCTACCTCGACCAACTGGGCTAGTGATTCAGCCGGGGCACGCAGTTGCACCCCGCGCACATGCATTTCGCGCAGTGAGGTATGGAGATAATCGAGAGCGGAGTCGAAGGGGTCGGACATCGGTGAGGCCGCGGGAATGTGCGGCATGAGTGGGGTTGTGCCAAGTGAAAGTGCCGCATTGAAGGGAGACCTGGGAACTCGGACGGTGGCTCCCCTCGATGCACCGTCGGTGGTAGTCCTGGCGCACTCGAACGTCGGTCTTTGAACAGCCTTTCAACGACTGCGGCAGCGGCGTTTATGACTGCTGCGAAGCGCCCGCGTTTTCGCGCTGAAAGCGTACTCCGTTCCGCGCCGCGCGTTCAGCAGATATTTTCTTGCCTGGCACGCCCCGCACGCCCCCCCTCCACTTTGCCTCATAGCTTTACTCCTCCACCGGCGGAAAATCCCCCGGCACGGGCGCGGTGACATCCACCCGTTTCCCACTCCGCGGATGCGCGAAGCCCAACTTCCAAGCATGAAGCATCTGACGCGGATATTTCCCCTGTTTGCCATACACCTCGTCGCCAAGGAGCGGATGGCCGATGTGTTTCAGGTGCACACGAATCTGATGAGTGCGGCCGGTATGGAGAGTGCATTCCACCAGAGTCCCCTCGCCTACTTCCCGGAGCACGCGCCAACTCGTCTTTGAGGGGCGGCCGCGTTCGATCACGGTCATTTTCTTCCGGTGAATGGGATGCCGTCCGATTGCCGCTTCGATGACGCCGCTCTTCATCCGGAACTTTCCGGAGGCGAGCGCGAGGTAGATCTTGGTAACCTCGCGGCTTGCGAACTGCCGGGCGAGTTCCTGATGCGCCAGATCGTTCTTGGCAGCGACGAGGCAACCGCTGGTGTCCTTATCGAGGCGGTGGACGATCCCCGGACGCTGTTCGCCACCGACCCCAGAGAGGTTGGTGCAATGATGCAGCAGCGCGTTCACGACCGTTCCTTCCCAGTTGCCTGAGGCGGGGTGCACCACCATGCCGGGTTGCTTGTTGATGAAGATCAGGTCA
>CBINJX010000087.1:0-10275 GCA_966251085.1 uncultured Verrucomicrobiales bacterium | reverse complement strand
CTCGGGCGGCATTGGACCGAACCTCAAGGACGCCACCTGGATCCACGGTGGTGCACCGACCAAGGTCCTTGAGACGATCGACAAAGGAGTGCTCGCCAAAGGCATGCCAACGTGGGGCCCGGTGCTCGGCAAGAACAAGATCACCGAAGTGACGGCCTACATCCTCTCCTTTCAGCAACCGCCGGCAAAGGTGACTCAGGCCACTCCGTAACAAAGTGGCAAGGCCATGAGTTTTAAGTGTTAAGCGGCGCGAAATCACGCGGAGCCCTCCCGCTTAACACTTACAAACTTCAAACTTCAAATCTTACGCAATGAACTCCGCACTGCCCAACAAATCTGACGTAACCCAGGCGACATCCCCGGCTCGCAAGCGCGCGGATTTTGGCGCGCTTCCCTCACTCGAATCCGTCACTACCATCCGTGACGACGGCTCGCGCCGTTTCATTCATCCGGCGACAGCTCACGGTTTTTTCACGCGCTGGCGTACGGTGGTGGGTGCGATCCTGATGGCAGTCTATATCCTCTTGCCATGGATTCAGATTAACGGAAATCCGGCGGTGTTCCTGGACGTCAAGAACACCCAATTCCACTTCTTCGGGCTGACCTTTGTCGCTCAAGACATGTGGCTGGCCTTCTTCCTCGTAACGGGGCTTGGCTTTTCTCTCTTCTATGTCACTGCGCTGCTAGGCCGTGTGTGGTGCGGATGGGCCTGCCCACAGACCGTTTTCCTGGATATCGCCCGTCGTGTGGAGCGCCTGATCGAAGGCGACGCGCCCGCCCGCCGGCAACTCGATGCCTCACCGTGGACGGGCAGCAAGACGGTGAAGCGCTTTGTGAAACAGAGCATCTTCGCCCTGTTTTCCTTTACGCTCGCTCACGTTTTCCTCTCGTACTTCGTTTCGCTTCCACAGGTGTACGCAATGATGCGTCACTCGCCAGGGGAGAACTGGGGTGCATTCGTCTTCGTCTTCGCGCTGGGCGGTATGCTGTGGTTCGATCTCGCCTGGTTCCGGGAGCAGTTCTGCATCGTCCTCTGCCCGTACGGCCGGCTCCAGTCCGCCCTGGTCGATAATGATACTCTGCTGATCGGCTATGACGCAAAGCGTGGTGAACCGCGCGGCAAGAAAGGCACACCTGGAGCTGCGGATTGTGTGGATTGCCGCAAGTGTGTGCAGGTTTGCCCGACGGGAATCGACATCCGCCAGGGACTCCAGATGGAGTGCATCGGTTGCGCAGCCTGCATCGACGCTTGCGACTCAGTGATGACCAAACTGGATCGTCCGACGGGGCTGATCCGATACGACTCCGCAAGCGGTTTTTCGGGCGGTAAAACCCGCTGGCTGCGTCCGCGCGTCTTCCTCTATACCGCGCTCATGTGCCTTGGCGCTGCGGCCATGACCGCAGGTGTGTCCACGCTCAAGCCTGCCACGGTAAGCCTGATCCGGATGACGGGCATCCCGTACGTCGTCGAGAATGGGGTCGTGAGGAATCAATTCCTCCTTCGCGTGATCAACAAAAGGACCGCTCCCGTGAACTTCCGTGTGGAAGTTTCCGATGCGCCGACTGGTTTCAAGATGAGCGGCCTCGATCAGGGGATCGCAGTCAAACCTCTGAGTGAGGAGATGCGCCCGGTCGTAGTCACGGTACCCCGTGATCAGTGGACGGGTGAGCGCAGTCTCCGTTTCCGGGTCATCTCGGAAGACGGAAAAACGGTGATTGAAAAGCCTTTGCCGCTCGTCGGCCCAAAACTCTGAAACATGCTCAAGGATCGTCCCTGGATCTGGGTCATCGTCGCTCACATCGTCATCATCACGATGATCTTCACTGTGGTGAACATCGCGAACAAGTACGGCCCGAAAGAGATCCCTGTCGTTCAAACCCATGGACATTAGCGCTCTCACACCGGCGGCCGCATTTGCGGCCGGACTCGCCACCAGCCTCCACTGTGCGGCCATGTGCGGTCCCCTCGCCTGCGCCATGCGCGTGCGGCCGGTGGAGTATCATGGTTCCCGCTTCATCTCCTACAGCATCGCCGGCGCGATCTGCGGCGCTCTCGGTGATAGCGTGGTTAACCTCTTCCAGGGGGAAACCACGCGATTTGTTCCGTGGGTGCTCGCAGCTGTACTGGTGATGCTCGCCTTCGGCCTCGAGAAGCGTCTTCCACAGCCGCGCTTCATCGCTGGATTTCTCCTGCGTGCGCGACTCAACCGCTCGCTAGGCCTGTTGACGCCACTGATTCCCTGTGGACCACTCTGGTTGATGCTCGGGGCTGCAGCCGTGACCGGCTCCTGGTGGAGTGGCGCATTACACATGGGAGCATTCGTTCTCGGGACTATTCCCCTGCCCTTCCTGCTGCAGTCGCAAGCCACCCGTCTGCAGAACCGCTTCTCACCTATCGCCATTCGCTGGACGCAACAAGGCGTCGCCCTGATCTCTGCCGCAATCCTCGTCTGGCGAGCATCTCTTCCTCTCCATGCCTGCTGTCATTGATAGCACCCCGAGTCTCAGTCTTAATCGTAATCTTACTCTCCCCTCCCCGGAAGCGGACGCGGAAGAGATTAAGCTTTAGAATAAGAGTAAGATTAAGAACGATAAAGCCACCTGCGTGCACTGCGGCACGGAGTTTCGCCCGACTGCCCATCGCCCTGATTTCTGCTGTGCTGGCTGCCAATTTGTCCACGACCTGATCACGAAGAACGGCCTCGGCCAGTTCTACGAACTCCAGGAAGAAGGCGTTCAGCCGGTCAAATCGCTCGTCTTCCAGAAGCGCGACTACCGCTGGCTGGAGGAATTGGTCGCGGAGGCCGAATCAAAATCGGTCGCATCACTCCAGCTCGATCTGCAGGGGCTCTCCTGCATCGGCTGCGTATGGCTTATCGAGAAGGTCTTTGCCCGCAAACCCGGAGCGCTTTCCGTTCGTGTCGATCCGACACTGGGGCAGATCGAACTGCGGTGGAAGACTGGTGAATTTGATCTCCTGGGTTTCGCACGCGAACTGCAATCGTTCGGCTATCTGGTCGGTCCTCCCGGTAAAAACAATACCACCGCCAGCCGTGCGCTGGTGCCGCGCATCGGTCTTTGCGCCGCTCTCACGATGAACACGATGTTGTTCACGCTCCCGAGCTATCTCGGGATGGAGGCGAATTCGCAATTTGCAGCGCTTTTCAACCGTCTCTCGCTCATTCTCGGCACCCTGAGTCTACTGATCGGCGGAAGCTATTTCTTTGTACGCTCCTGGCGCAGCCTCCGGCAAGGTGTGCTGCATATTGACTTACCGATCTCGATCGGACTCATCGCAGCATACGCCGGCTCTGTGTACGCCTTTGCCCAGAACGCCCATGGGTTTGTCTATTTCGACTTCGTCTCGACGTTTACTTTCCTGATGCTCGTTGGCCGTTGGTTGCAGCAGAAAGCCGTCGAGCGCAACCGCGCCCAACTCCTCGCACAGCAGGCCGATCCGCCACCGGTGCGCCGCGTCGGCAGCACCGATCGGGTAGCTCTGGCTGAACTGAAAAGCGGCGATCAATTCGTGATCGATCCCGGTCAGTTGATTCCCGTTCGTGCGCGGCTCCTCTCCGAAGCTGCCACGCTCGGCATGGAATGGATCAATGGTGAAAGCGAAGCGGCCATCGCTCACAAGGGACGGCTTGTACCCGCTGGCGCTGTGAACTGCGGCCAGAGCGCCGTGGAGTGCGAAGCGCTCGAAACATGGAGCGACTCGATGCTTTCAAAGCTTCTGCGTGTCGCACCGGCCGGGACCGAGCGGAACTATGAACTGGAGCACTTCATCCGCGGGTACATCTATATTGTAATGGCTGTCGCTGCTGCCGGGTTCACGTATTGGTGGTTCAGCACCGGCAACCTCCTCGCTGCCCTCCAGGTACTTATTTCGGTCCTGGTCGTCTCCTGCCCGTGTGCCTCTGGTGTGGCGCTTCCGATGGCGACCGACCTCGCGGCTTCACGGCTTCGTCCGTTTGGTGTCTTTGTCCGGAATTCTGATCTGTGGCGGCGTCTTCATGGCGTGCGGAAGGTGATCTTCGACAAAACCGGCACATTGACGCTTGAATCCATCTCCCTGCGGAATCCGGAGGCGATTCAGGAATTGTGGCTGTATGAACGCGCGGTGTTGCTGGCGATGGTGTACGACAATCTTCACCCAGTCAGCGGTTGTCTCCGGGAGCAACTGCTCGCAGATGGAATCGAGCCTGCCCGCATTCCGACTCCCGAAGAAAAGGTCGGCCTCGGCCTGGAACTCAGCTACAAAGGATTCGTCTGGCGGCTGGGACGTCCGGAATGGGCCGGTGGTACCTCTGGCGATTGTGTTTTCTCCTGTAATGGAGACGTTCTCGCCGTGTTCTACTTTGGTGAAGAAGCACGCAGCGATGCTGCGGAGGAAATTGCTGCGATCACCGCACGCAATTGTCGCGTCTTCATCCTGAGCGGGGATCGCACCGCAAAGGTAGAAGCGATGGCGGATCGGCTCCACTTGCCGCGCGAGCAATGCCGCGGTGAGATGTCTCCAATTCAGAAAGCCGCATATGTCGAGGAACTCGACAAGCAGGACACGCTCTTCATCGGAGATGGAGCCAACGACAGCCTCGCCTTTGATGCCGCATGGAGCACGGGGACCCCGGCGGTGGATCGTGGACTGCTCGAGCAGAAAGCGGACTTCTATTTCCTGGGGCGTGGGTTGAACGGTGTCCGCGCGCTCCTCGATATGGCAGTGCGCCGACGTCGTACGGGACGTGCAGTAGTTACCTTCGCGATCGCCTACAATGTAGTCGCAGTCGCCCTCTGCCTCGCAGGTCACATGAGTCCGCTGCTTGCTGCCGTGCTCATGCCCGCCAGCTCCCTGGTCTCACTGGCAATCGTGTTCATTGGACTATCCCGTCGGGCTGCATAGAAACGATCCCGCGAGTATAGGAGTTTCAAATCTACCCTGCCAATCCGCACCGGGCGGCGGTGTAAACCACTTGACTAAGCCGCGCCCGGGATGAGAGCCTCGCACCATGAAAACACGGGTGGTTTTCGCGTGGTGTCTCGCGGCCTTGGTGGTTCCCTTCTCTTCCCTGAATGCAAAGAATGCAATATACAAAGGGAAGTTTACTAATATCGATGTTGGAACGGGAGAAGTAAGCGGATCTGCCGTCTATATTGTTTTTGGAAACGAAACTCCTGTCAGTCCCCCGGAAGATCGATACACCTACTTAAATAGCGCAACCATCCTTCTGGGTGGGAGACTGGGCAAAAAAAACTTCCTCGTTCTCGAGGTTGATCGGAGATTTCGCAGTATCGAAACTGTGGAGAGAATCGGTAAGAAAGCGCGGATTGTGGAGACCATCAGCCAGTTGGGCGACGCTGATTCTACTGACTCAGCGAATCCGCAGCATAGTTTCAGTGCAATTGTCCTCACGGGGAAACACACGACCTTGAGATACGACTATCCGCTGACGCTCAAAGGATACGGGCTGAGTTCATTTGGCGGTCCACAGGCCGGAGGAGCACCGATCGGCTCCGCCTCACGTACGACCGTCAGGTTGCAACTGATTCGTTCCCTCGTTGATCCGATTCCCGAGGTTGAACCGCTCGAGGTAACTATCGAGCGGCTAAAGAACTATCTGTTATTACGTGGATACACCAATATCGCGCCTTGAACAGGCGATGGCGAATCACGGGAGAAGAGCGGACTCGAACTGCATCGTGAAATAAAAAGCGGGTGCTCCCGAGAGAGCACCCGCTGAAGGTAATAGAATAGGGCGAAGACGAGCGCGCGTTGCTTAATAAACGTCGCGCTTGTAGCGCTTGCTCTTCTTCAGAGCTTCGACGTACTCCGCCGCTTCTTCCGGAGTCTTGCCGCCTTCGGTTTCAACGATCCGATGCAGTTCGGCATCAACGTCTTTCGCCATGCGAGCGCCGTCACCGCAGACGAAGAAGTGCGCGCCTTCCTCGAGCCACTGGAAGAGTTCCTTGGCGTTATCACGCATCTTGTGCTGCACATAGACCTTCTGCCCGGCAACGTCGCGGGAGAAGGCAACGTCGAACTTATTAAGGACGCCCTCGCTCTGCAGCGCGGCAAACTCTTCCTCATAGAGGAAGTCCTGATTGCGGCGCTGCTCACCAAAGAAGAGCCAGTTCTTGCCCTTGGCTCCGACGGCCTTGCGCTCCTGCAGAAATGCGCGGAACGGAGCAACACCAGTGCCGGGACCGACCATGATGACCGGGGTATTCGTATCTTCCGGGAGACGGAAGTGCTTGGCGGTGTGGACGAAGACGGGAACTTTGCTGCCGTCACCCGTGCGATCAGCGAGGAAGGTGGAAGCGACACCGCCGCGCTTACGGCCGTGGCTCTCGTAGCGGACGGTCGCAATTGTGAGGTGCACGTTGTCGCCAACGGCCTTCATGCTGGAAGCGATGGAGTAGAGACGCGGCTGGAGCTTGCGCATCACCTTGATCAGGCTTTCCGCCGTGTACGGGATCGACGGGTGGTTGATCAGGAAATCGATGAACTCCATTCCCCAAAGGTACTCCTCGAGCTCCTTCTTGCGGAGAGGATCGGTGGAAAGTGTGCGGAGCAGTTCCACTCCATCGCCGCCGCGCTCCACGAGATCCTTGATGAACTCCTTGGAAGGGGTGGTGATGACGAAATCGTTGATCAGCGCCTGACGGAAAGTCTTCTGCTGACCGTCCGCTCCAGTGACCTGTTCATCGCCGGTTGCGCCGATCGTCTTGATGATCTCATCTGCCAGCGCCGGGTCATTCGAAGCGAAGACACCGAGAGAATCACCGACTTCATAAACGAGTCCTGAGCCTTCGAGACAAATCTCGTGGTGCCGAGTTTCCTTCTCCGACTCCGGGCCGCTGAGGCGGCGATTAACCGCGTGCCGAGCGGGGAACGGGTTTTTACGAGAGTAACCAGAGGCAGATTCGGTGGACATAAGGCGCGGGAAGATAGGAATGAGTCTCAAAGCGCGCAAGCACAGGGTGTGTCACATGCAAGACAAGACGCAAGGAAAGCAAAAAAATGGGACCCTCACAGGCAGAGTTCGCCCCGCTTGGGTAAGCTAACGAGGTGAAATCGAGGGGTGCGCCTCCAAGGAGCGAGGCGCGTGAAGACGGGAAGAAAGTACTCAGTACTCAGTGCTCAGAAGTCAGTAAACAGCCCAGCTTTGCCAGCCTCACCCGCTCCGATCCGCCAGTGCGCGGCTCTCAACTCAATACTCTCAACTATTCACTCTCAGAGAAACGCCTCCGATGGTTGGGCGCCCACCGGCCAACGCGTTGCCCGAATATTACATACCGGTCATTCAGGCGCGACACGGCTGCCGCACCTCCTACTTCTGCTCAGCGGCGCTGACGAGACGCTTGATCAGATCCTCGGAAGTCACGATCCCCACCGGTATGGACTCATTGTTCTCCACTACTGCGAGGCTGATACGTGCCGCCCGCATTCTCCGCAATATCGAGTAGGCAGGATCCTTCTCACCGATCCGTAGGATACGCCTTTGAAACGGCTCCACCGTGCCATGCCGGCGAGTATCCAGCGCGACATCGAAAATATCGACCAGGCCAGAGATATTGCCACTTTCCCCAACGACCGGCCATCGCTCAAATCCTGTCTCGCGGCTCTGTTTGATCAACTCCGCCACCGGCGCCCGGGCATCGATGGTACGCACCTTCTCCATCGGCACCATCACATCCGAGGCTGTGACCCCGCGGAAATCGACCACGCTATGGATCATCTCGCGCTCCTCTTTGGTCAGCGCCCCCACGCGCTCGCTCTCGATGGTGAGATATTTGAAGTCCTCACGTGCGACAAAAAGCTTCGGCTGCTCCGGGGGGCGTCGGCCGAAAATCCAGCGGGACAGACGCCATCCCACCGCATGCATCGGTGAAAGAAGTGCATCGGCCACACGCAACGGCTCTGCACAGGCCGCCAATGCGCGATACGGAAAGCGCCGGAAAAGCGATTTCGGCAGTACTTCCAGGACAAACAGGTAAACCGGCAGGAACGCCGCAAGGGCGTACAGGTAACCGAGGTTGCCGAAATGCGCGACCAACACCTGCGTCGTGAGCAGGAGTGCACTGATGTTCATCAGGTTGGTCACCACGAGTACGGTCACGAGAAGTCGCTCGGGATTCTCAAGAAGCCGGTTCAACTTTAGCGCAGCCCGGTCGCGCAGCTTCACACGGTGCTTCAGGCGCACGCGATTTACCGAGAGGATCCCGGCCTCAATCCCGGAAAACAGGAACGAGATCAGGAGTAAGCAGGCAATTACCCCCCAGATCATCGCTCTTCTTCCTCCGGTTCCGTATCTTTCGTTTCAGCCACAGAGGGCTTTTCAATGAGCACCTCCTCGATCCGCTTCCGCGAGGTGCGCCGCACGGTGCAGAGGAGTTTCTCCACGTGCAACTGTGCGCCAGGTTTCGGCAAGGCACCGAGTCGGTTGAAGATCAGACCTCCGATCGTATCGATCCCCTCCTCCTCGATCTCGATTCCGAGCAATTCGGAGATGTCATCCAGACGCGCGTTGCCGTTCACAATCAGACGTCCCTCCCCGATCGCCTCGATATACAGCTCCCGCTCGGTCGTTGGTACCGCGTCCGAGATGATCTCCTCGATAATATCGGAGAGCGTCACAATGCCCTCGGTGCCACCATGCTCATCTACGACGATCGCGAGACCCTGCGGTCTGCGAAGGAACGAGCGGAGCAGGTCGAGCGCTTTCATGGTCTCCGGCACGAAGCTCGGAGGAGCGAGCCGTTCGGTGTACGGTGCGGCATCGGGATCGAGCAGGAACGCCTTCACATCGAGAATTCCCACGACATCGTCGGGCGTCTCTCCATAAACCGGCACCCGCTCATGCCGGCGTGCCCGGAGTTTGGGGATCAGCTCCACATGGCTCAGGTCATCCGGCACTGCAAAGGCATCCACCCGGGGTGTCATACAGTCGCGCGCCGTCTTGTCGCCGAGCTTGAGGATCTCCTGGATCATTTCGCTCTCGGTCTCGTGTAGAGCCCCCTCCTCGGCACTCAACTCGATCAGGGTTTCCAACTCCTCCTCCGAGAGTACGTTCCCCTTCTTGAGCCGCTCCGGAGTAATCACCTCCGCCGTATGCTCGCTCGCCCTTTGAAGCACACGAGCCAGCGGATCAAAAATCGGCATGAGCACCCCCAGCACCCGCACGCCCACCTTGGCCACGCGGTAAGGCTGCGCCAGGGCGATCACCTTCGGCACCAGATCACAGACAAACACCACCAATGCAAAGATCAGGAGCGCCTTCGCCCAGGAAGGGAGCTGAGGCGCAGCCGCATGGCGGAGCAGGAAGATACAGATGATGATCAGCGGCAGATTTACCAGCGCATCTCCCAGCAGAATGGCGCTAAGCAGACGGCGAGGGTTCTCGAGAAGCTTCGTGAGGGAGGCGGCAAACTCGGCCTTCTTGGCGCGCAGTCGCTCGATGTGGAACGGTTGAAGGGAGAAGAGGGAAGTCTCGATCGCAGAGATCAGCGCCGATCCCATGGCGAGCACCACCGCACAGAGGACGAGTGTAAGAAGAAAACCCGCGGACATTTAGTCTGACGATGTTTCCGATTCCATATCCGACGACCAGACGGCATTGCCCCCGAGGGCTGCAGCCCCCGGTTTTCGACGTTCAAGCTCGGCTTCCGACCTCTTCAACTTGTCAGGCACAGGGTCGCGCAGAATAGTTTTCGTCTCCGGACGGCGCGATGAAAAAAAACGACCGCATTTCCTCATTTATAGCTCAGCTTGGGACCGATCCACAACTGGCACTGGACCCGTGTTACCAAGGCTACTTCACCTGCTTCAATGCGCGGCAGTACTACGAAGCGCACGATGTGCTCGAGCATCTCTGGCTTCAGTGCAGGGATGAAAATCATCTGTTTTTCAAGGGGTTGATCCAGATTGCCGGAGCTTTCGTGCATCTCCAGAAGCAATTTCTCCGCCCGGAACACCCCACAGATGGCCGCCGTCTCCATCCGGCAGTCCGTCTTTTCCGCCTCGGACTGAAGAACCTGCGTCCATACGGCCCGAAACATCTTCAGCTCGACGTCGAGGCGGTGTGCAGTCTCTCTGAGCGTCTGATGAACGAAATCATAGAAGCGGACTACCAGAAAAACCCGTGGCACCCGGACCGCGCCCCGGAACTTCACCTCCTCGCCGCTTCGTGAGCGCTTCTCCCGGTATTTACGACGTGCTGGTGATTGGCGCCGGCGCAGCGGGCATGATGTGCGCCATCGAAGCCGGCAAACGCG
>CBINJX010000086.1:0-10295 GCA_966251085.1 uncultured Verrucomicrobiales bacterium | reverse complement strand
CTTCCGCAGAACAAGCGCTCCTTGCCGCCTTTGAGCGGCTGGAGGTGCTGCGGACGTATAAGGGCGCGCCGGCTCAGTTCTGGACGGAGTTCCTGCAGATTGCCCTACAGCTGACCGCTGGTACGGATGCCGTGCTTCTCACCAGGAGCCGTGCGCCGGAGGAATCTGGCCTGTGGAAGGAAAGCTTTTGCTGGCCGCCGAGCAGCCCACTGTTTGCGGTGCTGAAAACGGAACGCGGTGATCTCGAGCGGTTAGGGCTGCTGGCGGAAGGAGATGGCGCGGGCGTGTTGCCGACCCGAGGACTGGTTGCGGCACGCTTGGCGACAGGCGAACCGAACCGCTCGGCCATTGTCGTGGTGCAGTTCGACGCAAGTGCATCTCTGGAGGAAGCCGCCCTGCGGCTCCGTCTGCTGGCAGATGCTCCGCTGCTCTTTCAGTCCAATCGCGCACTCGAACAGGCACGCATCGACATGGCGCGGTTTGCGGTGGTGCTCGACCTGATGGTGCTGGTCAACGCGCAGACCCGCTTTCTCGGTGCGGCGATGACTCTTTGTAATGAACTGACATCTCGCTACCGTTGCGACCGGGTGGGGCTCGGATGGCTGGAGCATGGGTACGTGCGGCTGCAGGCGCTGAGCCATGTGGAGAAGTTTGAACGGAAGATGGCGGTCGTCACGGCTCTCGAACAGGCGATGGATGAAGCGCTCGACCAGGATGAAGAAATCCTCTGGCCTGCGCCGAAGGAGAGCACAGCGGTGGCGCGCGACCACGCGGCGTATGCCAAGGCGCAGGAGGTTGGTCATCTTCTCTCGCTCCCGATCCGCATCGACGGGCATGCGACGGGAGTCCTGACACTGGAGCGCAGTGTCACCCAGGAATTCACCCCGCAGGAACTCCAGACCTTGCGGCTGCTCTGCGATCACGCAGCGCGGCGCCTGCACGAGCTGAAGCGCCACGACCGCTGGTTCGGAGCGCGGTTTGCCACTTGGACCAAGGAGCAGGGCGCGCGCTTTGTCGGGCCGGAGCATACGGGGGCAAAGCTGGCGGCGATCAGCGTGGCGGCGCTCCTGGCGGTGCTGGTTTTCGGAAAGGCGGAGTACCGGGTGGAGGCGCCGTTCATTATCAAGAGTGATGCGCTCGCGCAGGTGCCTGCTCCATTCGATGGATTCCTGGACGAGGTGCACTTCCGGGTCGGTGATTTCGTTCGCAGCGGTCAGCCGCTTCTGGCTCTGGATGTCCGCGAGATGCTCCTGCAGGAAGCTGCGGCTGATGCGGAGCAGCAACGGTTCGCAGCAGAAGCACGCAAGGCGGAGGGTGATGAACGCGCCGCCGATATGCGGATTGCACAGGCAGCTGCGGATGAAGCCCGCGCGCGGCTGGAGCTTGCCCGGCATCACCTGAAACAGGCGCAGGTGCTTGCGCCTTTCGATGGTTATGTGGTCGAGGGTGACTGGCGTGAGCGGCTGTCGGCACCGGTAAAACAGGGTGACGTACTCGTGAAGGTGGCGAAGATCGAGGCGATGTACCCGGAGATCGCGCTTCCCGAGCGGGATGTGCACGAGATCAGCTCCGGTCAAAGCGGCGAGATTGCGTTCGCCAGCCGGCCGCAGTTCAGTTTCCCGGTCGAAGTGGAACGAGTAGAACCGATCGCGGAAGTGCGTGAGAAGGGTGGAAACGTCTTCATTACCCGCGCGAAGTTCGCCGGTCAACCGGAGCCATGGTGGCGCCCGGGCATGAGCGGTGTCTGCAAGGTGAATGCAGGCAAACGCAGCCTCCTCTGGATCTTTACCCACCGCACGATCGATTTCCTCCGGCTTTATCTCTGGTGGTGAGTATGTCCTTGGATGCGATGCGACAGTCCACGCGCCTCGAGCGCCGTATTAATGGTGTAGAGGCGGCTCTGTCCCGAGCGAGCGGTTTTCGCTCCCATATGACGCCTCCCCGAGGGACGTGCCGCCTCACTTTTTGCGGCCTGGCGAATGCGGCAGGGGGGAGCGGAGCCTTGCACGCGTGCATCACCGGTTGTGATCCCACCGCCCTCCACCTCCGCCCACACCGGGGATCAGAGGCGGCACGTCCCTCGCCTGAAGCTCGGGACAGAGCCGCCTCTACACAGCGGGTCGTCGGCGGCGCGACCGCCCTACCTCTCTCACGATGAAGAGCGGCACGTTCAGCGAACATTGGCATCGGGTGGCAAACCAGCGCGTGTCGCTGCGGCCGACCGTGCAGATGCGCAAGCAGATCTTCCGCGGTGAAAAGTGGTACCTCGTGCTCGATCCGCTGAATAATCAGTTCTTCCGGATCACACCCGGTGCTCATCAGTTTCTCTGCCGCCTTGGGAACGGGGCGACGGTCGAGCAGGTGTGGGAACAATCGCTGGAGCACGATCCGGATGGCGCACCGGGGCAGGAAGAGGTAATTCAACTCCTCTCGCAGCTGCATCAGTCCAACCTCCTGCGGGGCGATATCCCACCGGATACGGCAAAGCTGCTGGAGCGCTCGGTCAAACGCCGCCGTCGTGAGCTGCGAGCGGCACTCAACCCGATGGCGTTCCGGATGCCGCTCTACGATCCGGACCGTTTC
This sequence comes from uncultured Verrucomicrobiales bacterium, assembly GCA_966251085.1. Classification (GTDB taxonomy): domain Bacteria; phylum Verrucomicrobiota; class Verrucomicrobiia; order Chthoniobacterales; family Chthoniobacteraceae; genus CBINJX01. The sequence goes on along the minus strand of CBINJX010000086.1, from coordinate 7,712 downwards.
CTGCAGCGTGCGCTGCCGGCGGTGCGCTGGCTGATGGGCCGCTTCGGGGCGCTGCTCTGGCTGGTGGTTGTGGGACTTGCGGTGAAGGTGGCGATGGACAATGCCCCTGCCCTGATCGCACAGACGGAAGGAGTTCTGTCGCCTGGCAATCTCCCCCTGCTCTACCTCGGGCTGCTCATCATCAAACTGCTGCACGAGTTCGGCCACGCCTTTGCCTGCCGGCATCTCGGCGGCGAGGTGCATCAGATGGGAATGATCCTGATGTATCTCTCCCCTCTGCCGTATGTGGATGCCACATCGAGCTGGGCATTCCGGAGCAAATGGCAGCGGATCGTCGTGGCTTCGGCCGGAATGATCGTGGAGGTATTCGTCGCCGCGCTCGCCACATTTGTCTGGGCCGCGACTGGTGAAGGCGCGCTGCACAGCCTCGCGTACAACATGATGTTCGTTGCCTCGGTGACGACGGTGCTCTTCAACGCCAACCCGCTGCTGCGTTACGACGGTTATTATATTCTCAGTGATCTGCTGGAGATCCCGAATCTCCAGGGTCGCTCGATGCAGATGCTGCGGCATCTCGCTGAGTCCTACCTCTTTGGCTGCCGCAATTCACAAAGCCCGGCGCATAGCCAAAAGGAAGCCGTGCTATTGGCTGTGTTCGGCGTCGCGAGCTGGGCTTACCGCATTCTGCTTTTTGTCAGCATCGCCCTCTGGATCAGCGATCAGTTCCTGATTCTCGGGGTTCTGATTGCCCTCGGCTGCGTCTATTCCTTCACCCTGAAGCCGCTCTGGCAGCTGATCCATTACCTCACCTCGAATCCGCGCCTTGCCCGCACCCGCCAACGCGCGGTGTTCGTCACAGCCGGAGCCGCCGCAGTCGCACTGCTGGTGCTTGGATGGTGGCCGCTCCCGAACCGTTTCCGCGCACCGGGAATTCTCGAGGCGGAACAGTATAGCGAGCTATTCACGGTCACGCCCGGTATCATCGCGGAGGTCCTCACACCCGCAGGGAGTGTCGTGCAGCAAGGGCAACCATTGCTGCGCCTCGAAAGTCGCGAGCTGGAGCTGAGTGTCGCCGCTGCACGCGCGGAGTTGGCACGTGCAATCGCGGAGGAAGAGCGGGCGCTCGATCGCAGTGCCGCCGATCTGCCGGCTGCGCTCAGCCGCCGGGCCGTAATGCAGAAACGTCTCCGCCGACTGGAAGAACAGCAACGCGCATTGGTGATCACCGCGCCGCATAACGGACGCTGGGTTTCGCCGGAGCTGGACCATGCGGTGGGCCGATGGTTCCCCCGCGGTCAGGCTGTCGGGCATGTATTACAGGATTCCGAATTCCGGTTCACCGCGGTGATTTCACAGGAAGATGCCGCCGATCTGTTCACGGGTGGGCTGCAGGCTTCGCAGGTCCGGATTCGCGGCCAGGCGGACACGGTGTTGCCGGTGAAAGATATCCAGGTGATCCCCGCCCAGCAGGAGACACTCCCCTCCGCCGCTCTCGGATGGCTGGCGGGCGGCGAGATCGCGACTTCGGCTGACGACTCCACCGGAGCACGCGCGGCAGAGCCGTTCTTCGAACTCCGCGCCCTCGTGTCACCACAACCCGGTGTCAGACTGGTGCACGGGCGCTCGGGCAAGATCCGGATCGAGCTGAAACCCGAGCCGATGCTGCAGCAGTGGTACCGCAGGCTGCGTCAGCTGCTGCAGCGCAAGTATCAGGTCTGAGCCGCATGAGCGCCGTCTCCACGCTCCCCAGCGCTGAATACCATCGCACGGCGATCCGGCCCGCGAGCAAGCTGCCTCGTGGCCTCGATGCAATGGTGCATGGCTGGTGGGGACGGTTCCGGCACCGGGATGCGAGTGCGGCGAAGCTGCGCGCGGAAGCCGAGGCAATCCGGGAACGCGCCGCCGAGCTTGCGGAGATCAGCGATGAAGAGATGCGCGGACGGCTCGCCCAGTGCCGCGAGGTTTTCCGAAGGGGCGAAGCGCTGGAGGACCCAGTCGTTGCGGAAGCGCTGGCATTCGTGGCGGAAGCTGCGCGGCGTCAGCTCGGCCTTCGTCCACACACGGTGCAGCTCATGGGTGCGCTAGCCTCATGGCGTGGATACCTCCTCGAGATGGCGACCGGTGAAGGCAAGACGCTTACCGTCTCGCTTGCGGCAGTGCTCGCCGGATGGACGGGCCGTCCCTGCCATATCATTACCGCGAACGATTACCTCGCCTCGCGCGACGTCGCGTGGCTGAAACCGTTTTACGCCTTCTGCGGGCTCACCGCGGGTTGTGTAACCGGTGAAATGAAACCGCAGGATCGGCGAGCGAATTACCATCGCGACATCACTTACACGACGAGCAAGGAAGTAGTGGCCGATTTCCTCCGCGACCGCCTGCAGCTCGGTCCCCTCGCCAACTCCACCCGCCGCCTGCTTCGCACGATGCTGCAGCCCGGCAGCGCGGGACAGGATGGACTGGTAATGCGCGGAATCCACACAGTGGTGGTCGATGAAGCGGACAGCGCGCTCATCGATGAAGCGGTGACTCCGCTGATCATCAGCCGGAAGGAGGAAAACGAACCGCTGCGTCTCGCCTGCGAAGCCGCGCATCGGCTCGCATCGAGCCTCACCCATGGTGAGGACTACACGGCGAATGAGAAGTTCCAGGAGATCGTGCTCAAACCCTCCGGACTCGCCAAGCTGGAGCGCGGCGCGGGTGAGATGCCCCGAATGTGGCGCGGCCGCGAGCGTCGCAACGAGCTGATCACTCAGGCGTTGCGTGCCCGGGAGTTTTACCACCTCGGCAAACAGTACGTTGTCGAGGAAGGCAAGATCGTCATCGTCGACGAGTTCACCGGCCGCCTCATGCACGAGCGCACCTGGCGCGAAGGGTTGCATCAGGCAGTGGAAGCCAAGGAAGGATTGCAGGTCAGCGCCCCGGCAGAAACTCTTGCCCGGCTCTCCTTCCAACGCTTCTTCCGCCTCTATCAGAAACTCTCAGGTCTCTCGGGCACCGTGTGGGAAGCGGCGCCGGAAGTGTGGCAGATCTATCGTCTGCCGGTGGTGCGGATTCCTACCAACAAGCCGTGTCTCCGCGTGGAGCATCCCGACCGGGTCTTCGCCACGCAGGAGGAGAAATGGGAAGCGGTCGCGGATGAAATTGAAGCGCGGCATCGGCGGCGTCAGCCGGTGCTGATCGGCACCCGCAGTGTTGCTGCGAGCGAGCATCTCGCCCGGATGCTCGAAGCGCGCGGATTGCCCTTCAATCTGCTGAACGCCACTCGTCATCGCGAGGAAGCGGAGATCGTGGAACAGGCCGGTGTGCAGGGGCGGATCACGATTGCAACCAACATGGCCGGACGCGGCACTGACGTGAAACTCGGCCCGCTCGTGGCGGAGATCGGCGGCCTGCATGTCATCCTCACCGAGCGCCACGAATCGCGCCGGATCGATCGTCAGCTCATGGGCCGTGCCGCACGCCAGGGCGATCCCGGTTCAGTACAGGCCTTCGTGAGCATCGAGGATGAGCTGCTCGTGCGGCACACGGCCGGATGGCTCCGCGAGCGGATCAAGTCCGCTCTCGCCGCCGGAGCCCCCGCCGCGCAACTCCTCGCGCACAAACTCATCGACCGCGCCCAGCGGAACTCCGAGCGGCAAGCGTTTCATCAGCGCCGCCGGGTGCTGGAGGCAGACGTCTGGGTGGAGGAGTCGCTCTCGTTTGCCGGCACGGAGCTGCATTGAGCCATATAGTGCGGTAGCGCGTCCCTCCCCTTTTGCCCTCGACGCGGCACCGCACTACTCTTCAGGGAAACACCCGCTTTTACACCGACGCAATCCTGCCGGTGGAATCGCCAAGCCGCTCCACGCCTTGTACGCCGAGCCGGTCAGCCATGCTGAGGAGCAGGTTGCTCATCGGTTTGCCGCCGTGCTGGACGAAGCGGCCGGGAGTCAGCGAGCCACCACCGCCACCTGCGAGGATGACTGGCAGGTTAACGTGGGTGTGGCGGTTGCCGTCCGCGTTGCCGCTGCCATAGACGATCATGGAATTATCGAGGAGCGACTTGCCGTCCACATCCTTGGTGGACTGCATCTTTTCCAGGAACCTGGCGAACTGCGTCATGTAGAAAAGGTCGATCTCGGCGACCTTATCGATCATGTCTTGCTTGTTCTGATGGTGCGTCAGGTAGTGGTGCCCCTCAGGAATGCCGATCTCGGGGAAAGCGCGATTGCTTCCTTCGTTGGCGAGCAGGAAGGTGGCAATGCGTGTGGAGTCGGTCTGGAAGGCGAGATGCATCATGTCGAACATCACCTGGATGTACTCCTCGTAACTTGCCGGAATACCGGACGGAGTAGCGACTGCGGGATCCGGCGCAGAGCCGAACTGCTCGGATCGTTCGATCCGTTTTTCGATCTCGCGGACGCTGTGGAGATATTCGTCGAGCTTCTCCTTGTCGCGATGGGTGAGTTCGCGCTGAAGCGCGCGGGCATCGTCCATCACGAGATCCATGATCGAGCGCTGTTGAGCCTGTCGGCGCAGGAGATTGGTGGCACGCTCCCCAGGAGCGCCCGCACCGAAGAGGCGTTCGAAGAGCAGACGCGGATTCGGCTCCGGGGCGACAGGAGTATTGGGCGAGCGCCAGGAGAGATTGTACTGATACGCGCAGGAATATCCGGAGTCACAGTTCCCTGATTTGCGCACTGCATCGCACGTGAGTTCGAGGGAAGGAAAGCGAGTGAGATGCCCGATCTGTGCGGCGGCGAGCTGATCGATCGAAACGCCTGCCTGGATATCCGAACCGGCGGTTTTTTTCACCCGTACACCGGTAAGGAAAGTGCCGCTGGCGCGTGCGTGGTCACCGGCTCCATCGGGTCCGGGCGTGGCATTGACGTGATCGAGTCCACCCAGGATCTGCAGCTGATTCCTGAGTGCATGCAGCGGCTGCATCGTACGGCTCAGCTCAAAGCTGCTCCCCTCCCCCTTCGGCCACCAGTGCGGCTGGATCGCACCATTCGGGAAATAGACCACGGCCATGCGCAACGGCGCGCCGGTCGCGGTCTGGGCCAGCTTGCCTGCAGCGCTCGCCTCCGTAGCCAGCGCCCGGAACGGTTTCAGCGATTCCAGAGCCGGCAGGGCGAGACATGCACCGAGGCCGCGCAGAAACCGGCGGCGGCTGAGACTGGCATGACGTTGAGCAGCGAGATTCGGGTTCATTGGCGATGCGGGGGTTTGTCAGTGGTTCTTTGTCTTCGCTTCGTGCTGCGCGACTGCGGGCGGCTCAGGCCCGCGGGGAGACTCGGGGCTTCTCCGCTTCTGGAAGGGAACCGATTCCACGACTCCCATCAGCAGCGCGGAGAAGCGTCCATTCTCCTGCATGAGACGCTCTACGATATGGTCCACAGTGTGGACGTCGTAATATTCCAATCCACGTCCCAGCGCATAGGTTAGAAGCTTCTCAGTGAGGCACTGGTAGATATCGCGCTGATGCTGCGTGGCCAGAACCCGTTTCACGTCGCGGATATCCTTGAATTCCTCGCCGCTGATCAGCTTGCCGGTGGCGTCGATCGGCTGTCCGCGTTCCTTGTCCCGCCACATCCCGAGCGCGTTGAAGTTCTCCAGCGCGAGGCCGAGCGGGTCCATGCGGTTATGGCAGGACCGGCAGAGCACCTGGCTGCGGTGCGCTTCCAGAGCTTCGCGCAGGGTCGGTTCACGATCTTTGAATCCGCCCTCGCTCTCCTCGAGATTCGGGATATCCGGTGGTGGAGGTGGCGGCGGCATCCCGAGGATGTTATCGAGCACGAAGAGCCCGCGTTTCACCGGGGAGGTGCGCGTCGGATTCGAGGTGGCGACCAGCACGGATCCATGGGTGAGCACACCGCCGCGCACACTGTCCGCCGGCAGCTGTACTTTGCGCATCTCGCCTCCCCTTATCTCCGGCATGCCGGGGAGATCCTGCAGACCGTAATGTTTCGCGAGGCGTTCGTTGAGAAAGGTGTAATCCGGGTTGATCAGCTCGAGGAGACTGAGGTCTTCGCGGATCACATGAGCAAACGCCATTTCCGTCTCCTGCCGGAAAGCGCGGCGGAGTTCGCCGTCGAGTTCCACAGTGGGCCGGTTGCGAAAGCGCTGCCGGAACTCAGCAAGCAGCGCTGCCCGTTCGGCTTCCTCCTCGGGGGTCAGCTGAGGTTTGTCGCGGAGCGCTTCAAAGCGCCGTCGCGCCTCCCGCATATCACGCTCGATCCCGGAATCCCGGGCGAGCACGGCGCGTGCGTTGATGTCGATTCCGTCGATATCCCGCACCTGCAGCCATTGGCCTACGAAGTTGCGCACCAGGGAGTTGGAGCGCGGGCTGTCGAGCATTCGCTTTACCTGTGCGCCGAGTTGCTTGCGCAGCTGCCCCGCCTCGGCGAGGGCAAACAACTCGTCATCGGGCATCGTGGACCAGAGGAAATAGGAGAGACGCGAAGCAAGGGCGTATTCGTCCACGAAAGGATGTTTGTTGCCATCCGGCTCACTTGCTTCCACGCGGAACAGAAACCGAGGCGAAGCCAGGATCGGCACCATGGCCTGCGCGATGCCGTCCTCGAACGACTTGCCGGGCTCGCTGGCGGTGGTCTCCGCCAGGCCAACCAAACGATCCAGCAGATCTCCGGTGGCAGGACGCCGAAACGCTTTCGTGGCGAAACGGGTCAAAATCTCCCGCGTATACTGCCGGCGTTCCTCGGGTGTTTCCGGTACGTCACGGGTGAAGAACCGTTCGAAGTTCGGAGGACGCACCCCGTGTTCCTTTTCCAGTGGTCCTTCGATATCGACCGCCCCAAGCCGCAGAGTGAGTGAGTTCTTCCTCTGCTCTACAGGGACGAGCGGATGCACCTCAAAGACGAGTTCACGTTCTCCTGGAGTCCACTTCTGCTCGACCTCCTCCCGCATCCTCTTGCCGTCCTGCCACATGAACTCCTTCTGCCAGACCTCCTTTCCATCCACCTTCAACACCGCCTTGCATCGGCCGGGATCAAAGTCGAACTCGCCGTTCACGTTTAGATTCATCACCAGGCGATACGACCCGGCGACCTCTACCTTATGACGATGGGAAAGCTCGGCCTTATCGTAGAACGAAAACCGGTCTGAACCGCGTTTCCCATCCGCGTATTTAAAGGCGTTCATCGAGATCGTCCGCTTGGGTGTTTCCCTCGAAACCCGCGGCACCGCTCCCGCGACGATCGTCTCCGCGGCCTGCATGTACTTCTCCAGCAGCATCGGGGAGACGGTGAGCACATCGCCGATGTTGTCGAAGCCGTAGCCGGTGTCGTCCGGCGGAAGCTCCTCCTCCACCTTGAAGTCGAATCCCATCAGGTCGCGAATGGTATTCCGGTATTCGACCCGGTTGAGCCTTCGGAGGGTGACCCGGCCGGGGTCCGGGTTTTCGGGGTCGAGATGAAATACGTCGCGTTTGATCCATTCCTCCAGCGTCCGGATCTGCTCAGCCGAGGGACGCTCCTTGTCCTCCGGGGGCATTAATCCCGCGCGCACATTCTTTAAAACTGCCAGCCACAGTTCACGTTTGTTGAGGAGTTCCTGATGGGAAGCGAACTCGTCGAAGCTCACCTGCCCCTTCTTCATCCCCTCGGCATGGCAGTCGTAGCAGTAGTCTTCCAGCATAGGGACCACCTTGTCCCGGAACGAGGCGTCTCCCGACGCATCCGCGGCTTCTGCCGTAAGACAGGAAACGA
>CBINJX010000085.1:0-10306 GCA_966251085.1 uncultured Verrucomicrobiales bacterium | reverse complement strand
ATTCCACCGCCGACTCAGGTTCCGAAGCCATCAAGGGCGCCTGCGCCTCAACGCTGAAGGGCGCATCTCCGCTGTCGCCCTGCTCGTCGATTCGTTGAGCGGCTTCCATCACAAGAGCAGTGACGCTCAAGCCAATTACATCGGGAATCGCGGCATCGTACTGATCGCCGATCGCGATCTGCGTCTCCTTCCAGCTCAACATTCTGAATACCGCTTCCGCACCACGCAGAGCCCCAAGTCTGGCATCATGGACCGAGCCATGCACCACGAAGATCTGTCCGGCCTCGGAGCGGTGCTGGATGGTCATGGTACAGGTCTTCTGTTCCAACTCCATGAGCTGGAGAATCGATGTGAGTGAGATCCCCTGGATAAAGCTGAGCCGCTGGGCCTGTCCCGCGAGTTGAACAATCTTCTGGTAAAGCTCTCGAGGGCTTACCGGCTTGTGCAGACACTCGATCACCCCTGCTCGCTCGATGCGGTAGCAAGCCGCTGGAGTCAATGCAGAGGAGCAGACAATGCGAGGGATATCTGGCAACCGGTTCTGAAGCTCGAGCAGGAGCCAGAAGCCGTCTTTTCCCGGCATACAGAGATCTGTGACAACAACACTCACCCGGGCACGCCCAAGGATTTCCAGCGCCTCTTCTGCTGATGCAGCAGTGAGTATCACAAGCGAGGCATCCTGGGCAGAGAGCCCGTCGGACATCGCAGAAAGGATCGCGGGCTCATCATCCACGAGGAGCACGGTGGTTGCACCGGGCAGCTGGTATACGTGGGGTGAGGGAGGCATTTGCGGGTCAACCTAGCGCGACGGACGCATGCTGCCTCACCGTGCATTGCTCACTGATGCACCGATTTTGCATCTTCCCCATTCCAAAACCCTCATAATGTTCAGGATATAACAGCGTGAACATTCCACCACCCGAGTATCAAACGGACGGAAATGCTCTAACGAGCCGGTATTGGCATCCCCCACCTCCGGGCGTCGCTTGAGCTAAAGTCCTCGCCCAGCAGGAGAGCCTCTTACTCTTACTTAATCTTATTCTTAATCCTACATCCCTCCAGAAGCAGCGCTACTCCAGAGAGTAAGATTAAGATCGGAAGTGTTCGGTCTACGCCTTCCCCGTGATCCCCGTATAAACCCGCCCCTCGTTCAGATCGATCCGTTCGGGGCGCCCCTTGTGCGGGTAGATCAGCTTGGTATGATCCACTCCCAGCAGATAGAGGATTGTCGCGTGGAGGTCGTGGACGTGCAGTTTATCCTCCACTGCATAAAGGCCGAGGTCATCTGTCGCGCCAATGGTTTGGCCACCTTTCACCCCACCTCCAGCCATCCACATCGTGAAGCCTGTTGGATTATGATCGCGACCGCCCCCCTGCTCACTCATTGGCGTCCGTCCGAATTCCCCACCCCAGATCACTAGTGTCTCATCCAGCAATCCACGCGCTTTCAGATCGGTGAGCAGACCAGCGATCGGCTTGTCCACCGAGCGGCAGAGCTTGGTGTGCTGCCCCTCGAGGTTGTTGTGGCTGTCCCACTTGCTCCCAGCCCCGCTGTACAGCTGAACGAATCGCACCCCATTTTCCACGAGACGCCGCGCGAGCAGACAATTGCGCCCGAAGACAGCGGTGTCCTCGTGATCCATGCCGTAGAGATCGACAGCCGTTGGCGCTTCCGCCTGCATACGATATGCGAGTTCATAGCTGCGAATTCGCGCGTCCAGTTCGGTATTATCCTGGCGGCTGGCGGCATGTTGTGCGTTCAGCTCCGCGAGCAGATCGAGCTTTTCTCGCTGCCGCGCCTTGCTGATACCCTTCGGGTTTTCCAGGTACTTGATCGGCACACCATTGGAGTTGAGTTCGACGCCCTGAAAGACCGCCGGCATGAAGCCGGAGCCCCAGTTGCGTACGCCATTCACCACGCTTCCGTCGTTATCCTTGATTACCACGAAGGCTGGCAGGTTCGCGTTTTCGGTTCCGAGTCCATACGATACCCAGGCTCCCAGTGAAGGACGCCCGCCAAAGATGGAGCCGGTGTTCATCTGGCAAACGCCTCCCGCATGATTGATTCCGTCGGAAACGCACGACCGGATCACCGCGAGATCATCCGCATGCTCTGCCACATTCGGGAACCAATCCGAAACCCACAGCCCACTCTGACCATACTGTTTCCACGTGCGCTTGCTCCCAAGCAGCGGCGTACCGGATTCCCCCATTGCAAGGATCGGTTCCTTGAAACTCGGCGGGAGCTTCTGACCGTGCAGTTCGTTGAGCAGCGGCTTGGGATCGAATGTGTCGAGGTGACTCGGACCGCCTTCCATGAAGAGGAAAATCACATTCTTCGCCCCGCCCACACGGTCGGGCAGCTTCGCGGAAGCGGGATTGAACGGACGATCAGCACCAAGAACTGGCTGATTGAGTAGTGCCGAGAGAGCGACCGCGCCAAAGCCGCAGCCTGCACGACGGAGAAACTCCCGGCGGGAGGTCGGATGATCGTAACGATGACAGGCCATGGCGGGTGTTAATGGAGGTAGAAGAATTCGTTGGAATTGAGCAGCACATGGCAGAGATCTGCCTTTGCCTCGAACTGCGGCCCGCCGTTCTTCGCCTGCGTCTCAGCCCAGGCGAACGCTTTGCCGAACGGTTTCGAAGCGATCCACAACAGCTGTCCGGATGTCCATTTCGTGGAATCGACAAGGAGCGCTTCGTCCGGCAGCAAACCGCTGCTCACCCGCACCGCATCAATCCGGCCATCCCATGTATGTCCCGGTGAACTCTTGTCCAGACCACCGATAACAGGCGCTGATCGCCCGGCGCTTATCCTGCCGCGGATGCCATGCGGCACGACTGCAATCCGCATCTGCTCACTTGGCGCCGACAGATCCCGCACACGGAAAATCACCTGCCGGGTCGCGCAGGAGACGGAGACCGCAACCTGATACGGTTTTCCCGGTGTAATCGGCAGATCGGATGCAACCACTTCATAACCGGAGTTGTCAGTGTCGTTCTCACCGACGAACTGTACGATGAGGCTTCCCGGCCGATACCGCGATTTCTCGCCGGTCACCCCAAGGCTCCATCCGTGGTTTTCCGGCGCATCTTTCCCCAGATTCCAGCGGGAAACGATCGTTCGCACCGCCGCGCCCGGATCGAGGCGATCGAGCTGGAAAACTGCTTCGATCGTGAACTCATCACCCTCCTCCACCGCTTGATGAACCAGCAGTCGTTCCTGAGGACTGGAAGGATGGAATTCTGCGGTGGAAAGCTGCTTACCATCCGTGAGTTCGCCACCGGCAGTGAGAGCATCGATGCGGCGGCGAATGAACTCCTCAGCTGCACGTTTCTCGCGCTCACTCGGATCACGGCCGAGGATTGCCCGCCACGCTTCTTCCACAGTGGAGATACGGCTCGCCAGCCTCTGGGCCCTTGCTAGTGGCCAGTTGCTGTTCAACAGCAGCAGCGCCTGTGTGGGAGTGGTGGTGCTCAGTCGCTCGGACGTGCTGGAGAAGCCAGCAGGTGCATCGAGGCTGCGCAGCAGCTCATCCTGGCTGTTGCGCTTTTTCATCGTGTAGATGGAGCGACGGGTTGTCGCCGCGGCGTCCTTTGACGGCCCACCTTCCGTGAGGTCCAGTTCACCGCTCACCGCGAGCATCGAATCGCGCACCTGCTCGGCATCAAGGCGACGCGGATTGAAGCGCCAGAGCAGACGGTTGGATGGATCGATCTTTGATGCGATTTCAGGGACTGAGCGGCGCGCGGTCTGGCGGTAGGTGGCGGACAGCAGGATGTCGCGGTGCAGCTTCTTCAGGCTCCAACCATTGGCGACAAAGCGCTTCACCAGCCAGTCGAGCAGTTCCGGATGAGAAGGCTTTTCTCCCAGATTCCCGAAATCACTCGGCGTTGCGACAATGCCGCGGCCGAAGTGATAGTGCCAGACGCGGTTCACGATGACGCGGGTCGAGAGCTGATTATCCGGACGGGTGATCCACTCGGCGAGCGCCTTGCGGCGGCCGGTGGAGTTTGCCGTTGGCGAAATCGGTGGCGTCTCTGGCTGGAGCAGCGTCAGAAAACCCGGCTCCACATCCAGTTCCCCTTTGCGGGTTTTCAGGACATTCGGGGGTGCTGTCCGGCCAATATCAGTGGCAACGAAGGCCATCGGAAGCGGCTTCGGCTTCAGATGATCAAACGCTTTCAGGGCCTCGACCAATGCCTGATAGCGATCCTTCTCCTCTTTCACCTTCAGGGATTTGGCAGGATCAAAGCGCACGCGTTCAACCTGCATCTGCCGCTCCACGAAATAGGCCAGCTGAGCTTCCTCGGGTTGCCGCTCCTGCGGACTCCTGTCCGCCATTGCACGCAGATCTTCAGTAAAGCGGTTATACGCGATACGCACTTTTGCCTCACGGTGCTTGCCGATCAACTGCTCCATCTCGTCCCGGATCGAGGCAGTAGCCGTTTCCCATTCCTGCTGCTGTTTCTCGTATTGGGCCTTTTCATCAGGTGTCGCGAGTTTCAGATCTTCGCGCCAGGCGACCGGGGCGAAGAATGCCCGGAGGCGATAATAATCCTTCTGCAGGATCGGATCGAATTTGTGATCATGACAGCGGGCGCAGCCGAAGCTGAGGCCAAGGAATACTTCGCCGCTGGTGTCCGTAATATCCGTCAGGATGACCTCCCAATGGCCACGCACATCCCGCTGGTTCCACTCGTAGATTGGATTCCGGAGGTAGGACGTGCCGATCAGGACATTTGGGTTTTCCGGATCGATCTCGTCCCCTGCCAGCTGCTCACGAACGAACTGATCATACGGTTTATCTGCGTTCAGGCTCTGGACAACATAGTCGCGGTAGCGCCAGGCCTCCGGGCGATAAGCATCCTCGCGGTATCCATCGCTCTCCGCATAACGCACCAGATCGAGCCAATGCTGCGCCCATCTTTCACCATAACGCGGGCTCGCGAGCAGCCTATCCACCAGCTTCTCGTAGGCTCGAGGATCTGAATCGTTCACGAATGCCTGCACCTCCTGCGGTGTCGGCGGCAATCCGTGCAGATCGAAATAAAGTCGGCGGGCCAATTCCTTGCGATCGGCTTCGGGAGCGGGAGTCAGGCCGTTCTCCGCGTGCTTCTGTGCGACAAACCGGTCGATCTCATTCCGTGCCCACTCCCCATCTGCCTCCGGCGGCTGAACGTCACGAAGCGGCTGGAAGCTCCACAAGGCACGGTCGTCAGCGGTGAATCCGTGTTCATCGACAGTCACCCGCGTCGCCTCCGCTTTTGGCCATGGCGCCCCGAGTGCCACCCACTTCTCCAGCACCTTGATCTCTGCCTCAGGCAGCTTCTCCTTTGGCGGCATCTCGAAGTCGCTGTCCGCATACCGGATCGCCTCGATCAGGAGCGATTCCTCCGGTTTTCCCGCGATCAGCGCCGGACCGGAATCGCCTCCCTGTTGGATGAAGGATATGTTGTCCATCCGCAGTCCGCCCTTCTGCTTCTTCTCCCCGTGGCATTCATAGCAGCGCTTTGCCAACAGCGGGCGGACCTCGTTCTCGAAAAAACGCATCGCGTCGCGCTCGGCTTCGGCAGGCGCGATATCATCGACTGCGAACGCCGGAGCCGCAAAGGACGCAAGCACCGTGACGAGGAGCAGGTTCTTCATTCGATACATACTGGAGGGGGAAACTATTTGATACGGAGAGTCGGCGGGCGAGCAGTCGGATGCTCGCGTGAGGCAAATGCATGAACGAGACCACTGGAATCATTCTCCCCGGTTTCACGGATGATGATGAAACTCGCGAGACCGTTGGTGTCTTCACGCAGGAACTCGGCGAGTGCGTCGCTACGGATCGTAAGCGGCGAGCCGGACCCGCCGCGCGGAATCCAGAACTCTGCGAGGCGGCGGGCAGATCCCTGAAGTGGCCCTTCGTCGTTTGCTGCTGGTGCCGAAGCCCAGTCCATTTCTACCTCATCCCAGCGATCGAGCGACTCGTCAGTGATCCCATAGATCGCAAATCGTGAGTCCGGAACCATGGTGGAAAAGCCATAACCGCTTGGCTCCGGATCGAGGATCAGCTGCGCCTCCTTCACACTCCCGACCGGCACACCTTTGAGATCGAACGTAATGTAACCGCGCCGCTCGTTCCTCCAGCTGTCGGCGAGATCGGAATGTTTTACCATGATCACGGGACGCGAACCTGTGGACTCATAGTCCGGCATCCGCCGCACATAGGTATCCTTTCCGCTGCCGAATGCCGTCGAAATAGAGGTCCATCCACCATCCTCCTGGGCCAGTTCCGCCCACGGTTTCCCTCGTGAAGGCTCCTGGTCAGCTCCGCCTCCTCTGCCAACCTGCAACCGATTCCCCGTTGTAAGATGTTTCGATTTCCCCTGCTGGAGTCCATCGATCCGAACCTCGCCATCAAAGACGATCACGTGCGAACTCCCAGTCGCACCCGCCGTCAGGCCAAACTTCGTTCCGAGATCCACCAGCTTCATTTCCGCGGTATCGATCGTGAACCCATGAGCCGGCTCGGGTACTTCCGCGACCACAGATCCCTCCACCAACCGGCATCGCATCGCGCTCAAAATCTCAAGGGTGGTCGGCGCCTCGATAGTCACGCGTGCACCGTTCTTGAATTCAATCGTCGCGATCCCTTCCACCAGAGCCAGCGTACCGGGACCAAGTTTCGACTGCTCGGCGGTGGGCAAATCCGACCCCGCCCATTTACAATTGGCCGCCTGTACCAGAGTGGCTACCGGGGCGGGGCCAGACGCCTTGTGGAAAAAGAAAGCGCCAATCGCCAACGTCACAGAAGCAGCTGCAGCCGCCCAGAACGGAGCACTCCGGAAAAAGGCGGGGCGCTCCGTCGACGGAATGATCTCAGCCGCACTGATCGGCGCCGGATCTGAGTCGAGCAGATCGATCAGGGTGTCACGTTCCGCTCGCAACGTGGAGTGAAGCCAAAGCTGCTCCACATAAGCCTCCCTCAGCGCCGGATCGCGGATGACATCCGTCTTGAACGCAGCGAACTCCTCGGGGGAAAGCAGCCCCTCGATCGCACGCTGAATCCGGTCATCTGTAGAAGAAAAGTCGTTCATGGAACAGGCTGGGTGGATAGCTGGCGACTGACACACTCGTTCAGGACCTGCCGAATCCGGCTCAGCAGCCGGTAGACCGCCTCCTCACTCCGCTCACTCCGACTGGCGATTTCATCGATTTCGCAGTCTTCATAATATCGCCACACCACCACCTTGCGATGCGGCTCCGGGAGTTTCCTCAGGCAGAGACGGAGGGCATCCGCCTTGAGATCCAAGACATCCGCCCGGCGGTCAATCTCCGCCGCAATCGACTCGATGAATTCCTCATCCAGCGAAAGCGCCGGCTGACGTTTTACCGTACGCCGGTGGTTGAGAATCTGGTTGGTAGCAATCCGCTTTGCCCAAGCCCGGAAACTTGTCCCCTCCTCAAACTTCGAAAAGTGCTTCCACATGGTCACCTTGCACTCCTGAAGGATATCCTCCGCATCCGAGGCCGAACCCATGAGACTGTAAACATAGGTCGCCAACCAGCGATCGTGCTGGTTGAGCAGGCGGAGATATGTCTCCGCAAGATCAGGTGTGCCGGGGGGCGTTTCCATCTTCTGTAGCTCCAAAGGTTACAAGAGCACGAAAATGGACACGAAATTTTAGATCATCGTTTTATTTTTCCGTAGATCCAGAAGGCGTGGCTCCACGGGGCGCCCCGTACGCCACGCCCTACTCGGCAGATGACCGTATCAGTCGCAGTTCCCAGTAAAGCCCTGGCTACGGCGCCTGCGACGAAGTCCCAGCATAGTGGCACCTGCTAGCAACAACGACACTGCCCCAGGTTCCGGCACGGCGAAGAGGACAACGTCATTCCCGTCACCGCCTTGATAAGTGAGTCGGAATTCCTGGCCGCCAAATACGAATGTCTCATTTTCAGCAATAGGCGCTCCCTGATAGCTGAACTGCCCGGCAATCGCATCCGTCCCGTCGTTGAGGATCAGGGTGAACACATCCACGAAATCGACAGGATCAAATCCGTTGGAAAGCGAAAGGACGAGTTCCACGGCACCATTCAGGGCAACTCCGCCTGTCACCTGCAGCCGTTCGTATGCAGCAGCTGATGCCAACTCTAGCGCCAGCTTCGAGTGATTGCTGAATGCCAGATCGTTTACGTGAAGGGCGCCACCGTTCGTGCCCGCCGACAATGTTCCAGCAACGTTGATTGCCCTCTGGACACGTCCCTGTGCTTCCAGGGTTCCACCTGCAGAGACTGCGATCGGCAGGCCTGTTCCGAGATCTCCCTTCAGGGCAAGGGTTCCTCCGTCCACCTGTAGGAGGGCGGTGTATTGGTCGAGATCGGAGACCGTCAACGTCCCCTCACCAGCCTTGATCAGCGTAAGGGGCGAATAGGAATCACTCGCAAGCGCCCCGTTCAGCTGCGCATCGAATCCGGCAGTATCGATTTTGGCTTTCGCGCTGCCCCGTAGCCGCACCTCGCGGGAAGTGATCCACGGCCCGGTCAGAATCAATTCCGTGTCCTTCGATCCGCTATAGCCGGTATTGAGCAGAACCAATGGACTATTCCCGAATACGGTATCACTTCCGAAGGTCAGCTTCCCATTCACGCTCGTGTACCCTTCGTAGGAATTTGCACCCGTGAGTGCAAAATCCCCGGATAACGAAAGCGCTCCCGGCCCACTGATCGTGCCAGCAAGCGTGAGCCGCTGTGCGTTGAAGAGATCAAAGGACGCAACGCTGCCGCTGATCTGGATCTCTCGTTCGAGCGTCAGAGGAGCGCCGTAGCTGTACCGCAAGGTCGCGTCATTCATGATGATCGGAGCGCCCCCCGCTCCCAAACTTGCGGCAGATCCGAATTGAACGATGCCGCCGTTCAATGTCAGCGGACCAGTAAACGTATTTTGGCCAAACAACCCAAAGCCCGCATTTGTGTTCTCATACGCCTGAGTGAGTGTGAGGCCGTTCGTGCCGGAGATCGGTCCGGAAAGCGTTGGTCCACCGCTCGCATAGAAATGCCCCTCCGTGTCACCCAAATCGATCGGATTGACCACGATGCCGCTCGTAGCAGTCAGGACACCGCTGGTAAGACGCAGCGTTCCCGGGCCGGTGAGATCATTGTTGCCCAACCGCAATGCGTTGACTGTGATATCATTATCCAGCCGAGCACTCGCAACCAGGTTCACATTTGCCCCCGCAACCAGGCTGTCTGACTGCTCAGACGCGGCGAGCGGGCGGAGAATCCCCCCAGAATCCACGGTGACGAGTTCAACCCCGCCTGGGGAAGTTGCTATCGATGCAGCAAACGGCAATATCCCGCGCCTGGTCGCGGAAGTTCCGTCACCGACGAGGAGAGAACTAAGATCCTGGGCAACCTCTACCCCCATGGTTCCCTGACCATTCCACCGGTCAAAGTTGAGGATAACAGCACCACGTTCTTTTCGGGAGAGCCCCTGGAAATGAAAGCGGGTATCGACATCTGCCGTTGCGAAACTGGCCGGAGAGACAACCACGTGCGACGCTCCCGAAAATGTCAGCACGCCCGCTTTTTGGGTGATTGAAGTGTGCCCATTTCCAACAAGCTCGATCGTGCTGTTATTCAGCTTTAGCGGCATCGTTCCAATCCTGCTCTCTGATGTACCCACGGTATTCGAGAGCACGAGGCGAGATCCTCCACTCACCTCGATCTGACTTGTCGCAAGAATGCTTCCGTTCCCGGACAGAGTCAGAGTGGAACTGCCGCCGATTGCCCCCTTTGAATCACGTTCGATGAGCGTCTTGCCTTGGTACGCAACAGGGCTTTCCACCTGAAGTCGACTATTTCTGGTGATAGTTATTCCACCGGTTCCCGTTATACTTCCATTGAACTCTGTAGAAGGTACGGAAACATTCCCGATCTTCAGTGTTCGATTACCGAGCAGGACCTTCCCGTCGCCGGAAAGAGAATCAACCCGCGAATCGGTGTCCTGCACATCAAGGACGGCACCCGGCCAGAGCTCAACGGAAGCGCTTTGCAGCGAGTTCTCTGAAAGAGGTTTCAATGTACCGGCATACATCTGAATTCGTCCCGACGAACCCACCTGCCCTCCAAACTTCAATTCGCCAGGTCCGTGCTTTGCGAGAGAGTTCGTCCCCGAAAGCCTGGAAACAAAGGTGAAGTCACCTGCTCCGAGAAGGTTGAACGGCTGTCCGTTGTCTTCCATCGCAATCGTCCCTCCAGACAATACCGCCCCAGTTCCTCCGGGCTGGACCAGCAGACTCCCATCCTTGA
>CBINJX010000084.1:0-10331 GCA_966251085.1 uncultured Verrucomicrobiales bacterium | reverse complement strand
GCTCCGGTAAATCAATCATCGTCGGCGCGCTGAAGCTGATCCTCGGAGAGAGGGCGGACAAGAGCCTGCTGCGTACCGGCTCGGAAAACTGTACGGTCGAGGCGGTCTTCGAAGTGAAAGACTCCCGCGCCTTGAACGAGGCATTGGAAGCTCAGGGCGTCGAACCTTGTGAAGATGGCCAACTCCTCATCAAACGCGTCTTCACGGCTACGGGGGCGAACCGCCAGTTCATCAATGGCAGCCCGACCACCCTTTCCGTCCTCAAGAATCTTGGCGATGGCCTGATCGATCTTCACGGACCGCACGATCACCAGTCGCTTCTCTCGAACGATACACAACTCGTGCTGCTCGACGCCTTTGCTGGTGCGGATACCCTCCGGGCCACCTACTCGGAGCAGTACCGTCGACTGAATCATCTGGTCGCCGAGCACAAGGCTCTCTCGACAAACGAAGCAGCACTCGAACGCGAGCTGGATCTCCTCCGGCATCAGGTCCGCGAGATCGAAGCCGCCCAGCTCCGTGCCGGAGAAGAAGAGGAACTGGTCGGCCGCTACACGGTAGCCTCCAACAGCCGCCGCCTCATTGAGCTTTCAACCAAGGCTCTCGGCCCACTCTCAGAGGCAGACGATGCGGTTCTCCCGCGCCTTACCGAAATCGCCAAAACGCTCCGTGAGCTGGAGCGCATCGACCCAAGTGTGGCCGAGTTTTCGGAAGCATTCGCTCGTGGAATAACCGAGTTGGAAGATGTCGCCGTCTCTCTACAGAAGTACGCTGATCACCTGGATCTCGACCCCGAGCGTCTCGCTGAGCTGGAAGAGCGTGTCTCACTATTTGAGACGCTCAAGCGCAAGTACGGCGGCAACATCACCGACGTGATCGCCTTTGGTGAGCAGGCTTCGGACAGGCTCCAGAAGATCGAGTCACGAGGCGATGAACTCGTGCGCCTCGAAAAAGAAATCGAGCAGGCTCGCGCCACCCTGCTCCAGACCGGCGCAAAGCTTACCAAACAACGCGAAGCGGCAGCGCCAAAACTCAGTGCCAGCGTTACAGCGCATCTGCGCGATCTCGGGTTCAAGAAGTCCGAATTCAGCATCGGCCTGCAGAAACACGCAGAGCCGGCCGGACACGGTCTGGAAGGAGTCGAATTCCTCTTTGCTCCAAATCCGGGCGAGCCGACCAAACCGCTCAAGTCAATCGCCTCCAGCGGTGAAATCTCGCGCGTGATGTTGGCGGTGAAATCTTCACTCGCCGCGCAGGATACCGTTTCGCTGCTGGTTTTCGATGAGATCGACGCCAACGTCGGCGGCGAAATCGCGCATGCGGTGGCTGGCAAGATGCATTCCCTCGGAGAAAAGCATCAGGTCCTCTGTATCTCGCATCTTCCGCAAGTCGCGGCACGTGGCGACACGCAGTTCGTGGTCACCAAGGAGTACTCTGGCGAACGTACGGTTTCCCACCTGCGAAAGGTGGAAGGCAAAGCCCGCGTGGAAGAGATCGCCCGGATGCTCGGCGGCAAGAGCGACTCCGCACTCGCCCATGCGCGGACGCTGCTGAAGGGGGGCTGAGTTTCCCTGACCGGGCTGCCCGGATTCCAGAAGGTGGATCATTCGCCAGATTCGATCGGATTCACCCCCGCTCGACCAGTTGAGCGGGCGTTGCCCCTTCGAAAGCTGCGTTCGACTCCATGAACCATGGTCTAATGGACGATGGCTCCGCCGCTCGATTCAACTTCCGTGCCACGGAGTGCGATGGGGGGCTTAATATTTCAGAACGATCTGAAATATTTCAGCCCATTCCGTTCCCGGATCGAAATGAGTCGATCCAAAATCAACTCATCTCGATCGCAGATCGACTCGTTTCGATCCCAGATCGAAACATCCCTTCCAAAGATCAACACGTTCCGATCCAGGAACAGAACGAGTTGTTTTTGGATCGAGATGAGTTGATCCAAAAACGACCCATCTCGATCTGCGGAAGGGATGAGTCGAAAATAGATCAACTCATCCCTTGGCGCTGAAGGGATGAGTCGATCGCAGAACGGAATGAGTCGATCCGGGATCGACTCATCTCTTGCAGCCAAAGGGTGGTCTCTTACCGGCTAGGTGGTGTTCCTTGCGGTTTACCGAGCGATTCTGGTCGAGACCTCAGTTCTTCTCTTGTGTTTCTTGTGCCTATTTGTGACCGACATCCCCTCCCCCGGGCAAAACACCCCACGTTGTCATCCGGTGAAAAACACGGGATAGTCCGGGATGCCCCAGGACCTTCACAACTGCCCCTCCAGACGAAAGTAACGCGATGGGACTTCGCCGAACGATCGCCATTTCCCTGATGCTTGCCGTGACGGCGAGCGCTGAGTTGCCGTCCGCAAAGATCCTGGACCGGTATCGCCAGATGCTCAGCACGAATCCTGTGGAGGGCACTGCGCTCGACCGGTTGTGGAAAGCTTACTCTGAGGCGGGCCAGACCGGACAACTCATCGAGATGTACCAGAAGGACGAAACTTTCTCCTCTTCGATGGTCCTCGGGCATCTACTCCGGCGTGCGGGACAGATGGAGGAGGCTCGTGCCGCATACGATCGCGCGGCGAAGCTCGACCCGAAGAGTCCCCTGCCCGTCCTCGCTCTGGCCCGTTCGCACAAGGAAGCCGGGCAACTCAAGGACGCAGCAGAATCGTATGAAAAAGCTGCCGAACTTCTCCCCGAGGGAGACTCGCAGCTTGCAAACACACTTTTGGACGCCGGGCAGGCTTGGATCAGTGCCGGTGATGTGCAACGCGGCGCGTCAGCATGGGAACGAGCGATTGCGTTGACCCCGGGCAATACCGAACTCCGTCGCCGTCTTGCGGACAGCTACGTGGCAAATTCCCTTCCGGATCGTGCGGTTCCCCACCTGGATTACCTCGTAGAGCACGCATCTCCTGCTGACCGCGCCCAGGCTCTGCAGCAACTCGCGAAGGTTCACCGCACCACGGGAGATACGGATGCCGCCATTCAATCGCTTGAAAAAGCAATCGCGCTCACCACGCCGGGAAATTGGCTGCGCGATGAACTCCAATCACAACTCATCCGGCTGCATCAGCGCACCCACCGGGTACCAGAGTTGGAGGAACGGTGGAAAAAACACGCCGAGGAAAACCCGCGCGATATCGGAGGCTACCTTCAGCTGATCGCCCTTTACGAGCGTGTCGCCGACCTTCCCCAGAAACGGCTCTGGCTCGAGAAGCTGGTAAAGCTCGCACCAAAGACGCCCGCTTATCGCCTTCGGCTGGCGCGTCTCTATGTGCAGATGGATCAGCTCAAGGACGCCGCCGCCTTCTACGATCAGCTGCTGGTGGAGCAACCGAACAGCCCGGATCTCACCTTTGAGCGTGCGCGGCTCGATATCCTTCTCGCCCAGCCTGACGCCGCAAAGCAGCGAATCGCCGCATTCCTCGAGCGCCGCAAGGGTGACGAAACCCTGAGAACGCGGGCTCTCGAATTTTACCGTCATCACCGGTTATGGCGCGCAGTGGAGGAATTCCTCGTTGCGAACGCGGCCGGTGGCCACGAGGAGGCGGTGGTCTCGCTGGCGGATTTTCTCTTCTCTCAATCCCGGGATCCGGAAGCCGAGGAGCAGCTCAAACGTCTCGTGCGCACGGAAGCGCGTCCCGAGGAGCAGGCGCGCGCATGGGTTCGCATTGCACAGGTGATGAAAGCACAGGGACGTTTCCTGCGCGCGAGATCGGCTACTGAAGAAGCTCTCGCGCTCCTCCCTGCCAATACCGCCGCGCGCCGGGAAGCGCTGATTCTCTCCGGTGAATTGAACAGTTCCCTGGGCGAGTTGGAGTCCGCGCGAAAGGCTCTCTCTGAGGCCGTACGCATCGAGGCGCCCGCAACGGAGCAGATCGCGGCGGAACAGAAGCTCTTTGATTGCCTGCGTCAGATCGGCATGGCTTCGGGTGAAGCAACGGGCAGCAGTGATAGCCTGGTCCTTCCTCCACCCGACGGTGAAACCCCGACGCAACCGCAAGCGCTCGCCGAGCAGATCGCCGCATTGCGAAAGGAAGCGGAGACTCAGAACACCGAAGATGCCTGGCTCCGCCTTGCCCGCTGGCACGCATGGTGTCGAGATCAACGTGCGGCGCTCGATGCAGCGAACAAGGCGGTCCAGTTCGGTGAAAAACCGATCGCGGCCCATGAATTCGTGGTAAAGCTCACCTCTTCCACGCCCACCTCCGTCGCCGCGCACTGGCATCTCGGAAAGTTGATGGAGGTGGATCCGGAGAACCGTGTGCAGTACCAGCGGCGCATCGCCCAGCTCAACCTTCAGGCCGGAAAACTCAACGAGGCCATCCTCTCACTCGAAAAGCTCGCATCGGAGCAGCCGGGAAATCTCGACATCCTCACCGATCTGGCAATGGCACAGCAGCGCGCGGAGAAATGGGAGGATGCACTCGAAACGTGGCGGAAACTCCTCGCGGATAGCCCCGCATCACGGAAGGGAGAGGCCATCGCCTCTCTGGTCCGCATCTATGAAAAGGTAAATCGCCCCGCGCCCGCGGCTGAAGTGCTGCTCGGCGAGATTGAAAGCCTTAGTGATCCCAAGCAGCAGCTCGAGCGTTTTTCAGAACTGCTCGCCTTTGCCACCAAACACGATCTCCTCCCGTGGCTGCGGACCGAATGGGAGAAGCGCCATAAGCGGCTCGGGGATGATTATGTAACCGAGGTCGCACTTGGCCGGATCCTGAAAGCTCAGGGCGAAAAAGCCGCCGGGTTCCAATTGCTTGCGGATGCATCGCTGAGCGCTCCGGATCCCGCCATCGCACTTCCGGAGCTGGTACGTGAGGCGGAGGAAATCCGACGACTCGGCGAAGCGGCACGCCTGCAGGAACGTCTGGTGCGAAGCGTAGCAGCCAACGATCTGGATGCATGGCTGAAGCTGGCGGAACTGCAGGAGAAAAACTTCGCTTTCGAAGCGGCTGGCCAGACATGGTCCCGGATCGTTTCCCACTTTCCGCGTGACGTCCCGGCGCTGCTGCAGGCGAGCGAGTTCTGGCAGCGTGAGGAAAACTATGAGAATGCGAGCACCCTGCTGCGGCGCATCCGTACACTGGAACCGTCAAATGCCCGCGCGCTCTGGTCGTTGGCACAGCTCGACTTGGAGACCGGACAGTTTGAGGAAGCTCGTGAATGTCTCGAGCAGATCATAGCGAAGACGCCGGCAGAGAAACCGGGTGAAGCAGTGCGTTTCCCTGCGGTGCAACAAAAGGATGGCACCCGGCTCCAGAACGCCTACCTGACGGCAGTCCGCGGTCGCGGCGGACAGCCGACTGCGGAAGCAATGCGGGATGTGCGGACTTTCTGGTCGGAAACCCCGGTCGATTCGCGCGGTAGCGACAAGGAACTTCGGCTCAACTCTATCCGTGAACTGGCGCGGATTACCGTCGCGCGGAATGATCAGACCGAGCGCACCCGCTGGATTGAGCGTTGGAAACTCGTGGCAAACGATGCGCCGTCGGAAGCCCTTTGGGCGTTGTATTATGCAGATGCCGGGGAGAGCGCCCTGGAGGTGATCGAGCAACTCATGGAACGCAATCCGGACGATGTGCAGCAAAAACAGGCATTCATCTGGCTGGCGCTCCAGACCCGGCAGGGGGAACGACTGGCATCGTGGCTGAGAGCACCCCAGAGAACCTCGACCGATCGCGACTTCCTGATGATCGCACTCGGGCAGCACCTGGATTCACACGGCACGTTCGACGACACCCTGCTTGATCAGCTTTTCCCCAGCAGCGCCCCGACGAGGCTCTGGCAGGCGGCATCGATTTTCGCCAATCGGATGCGGTTTCCGGAAGCGATCAAACTCGGCACTCGTGCTCTCGCCGGCGATCGCATGGGAAACTCACGTGCAGGGCTGGAACTTGCGCAATGGCATCTCGCCGCCGGCCA
Source organism: uncultured Verrucomicrobiales bacterium (assembly GCA_966251085.1). Classification (GTDB taxonomy): domain Bacteria; phylum Verrucomicrobiota; class Verrucomicrobiia; order Chthoniobacterales; family Chthoniobacteraceae; genus CBINJX01. The sequence continues at coordinate 4,404 of CBINJX010000084.1, read as the reverse complement.
TCCAGACGGCGCGCGGCAGATCCTGGAACAGCTCAGCAATCAGCTGGCGGATTCATTCGACTCGATCAGCTGCGCTGCAACCCAGGAGCTTTACCACTTGTTGCCCGTATTCGAGCGCAAGGATTTCGTGGAGCGTAAACTCGCTTCCCTCGCTGGCACGCCGCCTGTGCATGCCGCAGTGATGAGCGCATTGATCCATTCACTTTCCGGAAACCAGGTAGCTGCCAGGGCCCAGCTGGATCACCTGAGGCAAATGCGGGTGATGGCGCCTGTGGCGACGGATGATCCGGGCGACTCCAGTTCCCGCGAGTGGACGTTTTACCTCGCCGCGGGACTCCACCTGCAATCGTGGAAACTTGGATGGTCGGCCGCGCACCTGTGGGAGAGAGCGCTCGCGGACCGGGCGCTGATACGGCTTCAAGGGGACCAGGTGCGTGAAATTGCCCGTGAGATGAGAGCCAAGCTCGCGGCAGTAAAACTCGCGCAGATCTCGCCACTCGACGCCTCGATCCAGATAGAGGACCTCGTTCTGGAGTTCCCCGACGATGAGATCATTGCCGTTGGCGAATCGCTGGAGAGCCTGGGTGCGCTCCCCCAAGCCATCGCCCTGTACCGGAGAATCTGGGAACGCGACCTCACCAACCCTCAGCCGCTGCGAAATCTGCTAAACGCCTGCCGGATGGCAGATGATCAGCAGACCACCGAGGAAGTGCTCCGCCGCTGTATTACCGATCGCATCTTTTCCAACGATGCTGTGCAGCGAGACTTTGCCGGTCAACTTGCCGACCTGCTGGAGCGCAAGGGTGACCTGACCGGAGCTTTGAAGATCATCACTGAAGCGGTGGCCTCCGCTCCGACCGATTTGCGCCTGCTTCAACGCTCGGCACAGTTGCACGAGAAGGCGGGGAAGCTGGAGGAAGCCGAGGCGAACTGGCGCCAGGTGCTGGAGCGTGAGCCGAACCATGCCCTGGCCCGGACCTCCCTCGCTACGCTGCTCGATCGTCAGGGTGATCTCGCCGCGGCAATCGTGACCCTGGACTGGCCGGAGCAGACTGATGCGGACCCGATCCTGCCGCTATTCCTGATAAAAGCCGGACGCACGGAGGCTGCATTCGAAGCGTTGGAACGAGTCGCTCCTGCGAAGCTCGCAAGTGCATCGCAGATGCTTTGGCAATACTGTCTCGGAAGAGAGCAGCGCGATCTCGCAAGAGCTTCCGTCCAGAAAGGGTTGGAGCGCATCACCGACCCGGCCACGGTGTTCCAATTGAAATGCCAGCTGGTCGAGACATTCTCCCCGGCTACAGATTCAACGATCATCCTCCACGAATTGCGGAGTCTTCGCCGAGAAGCGCTGAAAGAGCCGAAACTGACGGCGGAGTATTTCAACTGGCTTCAGAAGAAAGCGCACGTTCTCGGCGTGGAGACTTTTGCTCGACAGGAGTTTGCAAAAGCATGGGCAAACGGCACGGGGCCTTTACCGGCGGGAGTTGCACTTCTGGGACGGCATTTGGATACGAGAAATGCCGGGGCTGCGCAGGTGGTCCTCACTCAACTCCTGACGCGGCCGGATGCCGATGCCCCGCTGCTGCTGAGTGTGCTCGGCGAATTCGATGATGGAGAATTCCAGGCGCTATCGCTGCCGGTGCATGAGCGGCTGACCCAGCTAAGCCCGTTGGAAGATGACCGCGTGATCGCATGGGCACGAGCGCTGGACAAGGCGGGGCAACGCGACACAGCGATTTCGGTCCTCAACCACTGGGGAGCGCGGGCGTGGCTGGACGAGGAGTTTGCCGGGAAACTTGCGCAGGCTTATGCGGAACTGGGGGCGATGGCTGAAGCGGATCGTCTATTTGCGCATGCCATTCAGCTGGATCTGCCGCGACGCAATTACAAGACGCTGCTGAACTACGCTCGAATCCAGCGTGAACGGGGAAACCTCACGAAGGCACATTATTTGATGGCAAGAGCCTATCGTCAGCCTGCCTGCCGTGACTTCGCGGAAGTGATCGAGTGGAGCGCTGCCCGCGGCAAGCTGGAGCAATTGACGGACGTCGTAAACAGCCTGCAACTGCCCACCTCCACCATGATTCCGGCGCGGCAGGCCCTCTTTCGCTTCTATGAGGAACAGGGAAAAGTAGAGGAAGCGCTCGCAGTGCTCGCCACAGCCCCGGAAGTCCGTACGCCCGAACTTCTTGCACAACTCCGTCCGCTTGCGAACCGTGGAGGTGCATTTGAGAGTTGTATTGAGGCACTGGAGGGCTGGACCGGGGAAACCGGACCGGAAACCAAAAGTACCGGTCAAACACTCGCCCTGCTTTATACCGACTGGGCAAATGCGGCTTTGCGGGAAGGCGACAAGGCCGAGGCGCAAAAGCGGTTCGAGAAGGCGGTGGAGATTCGAGGCGATCTGTTGCCTGCAGCGAAAAGGTTAGCGGCCTTCCACGAGCGGGAAGGATCTCCCGGGGAAGCGGCGCGTGTACTCCGGGAGTTCATCGAGAAGTCGAACGAACCATCCGAGCGGGAACAGGCGCGAAAAATCGTGGAGAAGCTGGAGAAGCAGTAGGAACGGCTTACGCATTCGTAACGCAGGCACGAGGTCAACCTGCTTGCCTCCCTCCGCATGGCGTGTCATGACTCGCCCGTGCGCATCGTTCCCCTTCTCCTCATTTCCCTGCTCACGCTCACCGCTTCCGCTATCGGTCAGGTCCAGGAACAGAAGCTCTGGCAGCGACTTGACCGCAAGCTGACAGACGAAACGGTGCAGAAGATGGAGTTCGACACACGCCAGGCATCGTTCTCCGGCGGACGCACTTTCAATTCCAAGAGCGCCAACACCAAGTCCTTCCATTACAAGCAGAAGGCGTCCCCCGGGGAGTTCCGCTCCAAGACATTTGCAGGATCGAAGTCTGCATGGATGGGCGACTTCAAGTTTTCCACACGCAAGGCAAATACGAGCGGCAAATACGAGATCCCGAACTTAACTCGCAAGGCGGACACCAAGACAGTGGAAGTGGCCGATGCGCGGGAGAGCAATAAGTCCATGCCCGGACGGGAGTACTCGAAGTCACACCGTCCCTATCTCGGACGTGAAGCGGAGAAGATGAAGAAGGCGATTAATCCCGGACAGGAGCCTGCCGGATGGACCGGTGACTTGCAGGAGATGACGATCGACGACATCCGCGAGTTGCTGAACAAGAATAAGTAGTTCCAACGCAAGAGCGGGCGCTAAGAGCGCCCTTGGGTGTAGAGGCGGCCCTCTGCCGAGTTGAACGAGGCAGGTGCCGCCTCCATTTTTGTGGCCGGGCGATGGTGGTTTGGTGGTGCGGAGCTTTTTCGTGTGGATGAGAGCCGGTTGCCTGCCGCCCACCGTCCACCGCCTCTGCTCGCGCCGGAGAATGGAGGCGGCACGTCCCTCGCAAGCTCGGGACAGAGCGGCCTCTACACAATGGGGATTACCTTCTTCGATACCCCTTCTCCGGATAAGCCCCGCTATTCATCGCATCTCCCAGCCCATCCCATGACGGATCGGGCCGCGTGAATGCAGGATCTTTCTCCGAAGATCCGGCTCCCGTCACCACGGTCTCATTCACAACCACCTTTCCCTTCCCGGTCGAACGATGGGCGCTGGCACCGGGAAGTACCGAGATGAGGCAATCATTAAGCGTAGTCGGTTGGGTTGCGCGATCGTCCGTCAGCACCGCAGCTTTCTCCGCTGCATGGAAGGTGCAGCGGTTTGCCACGACTGGTCCGCCATTGACCCAGAGATTCGTCTCACCCCAGCCCGAGAAACAATTCGTCAGCGTACCGGTGGTCCAGATCCGGAATCCGCGTTTGTTTCCGATAGCAATCGTGTCGGTGAGCTTCACATCGGGCACTTTCAGATCATAGCCCGCATCCTGATTCCGAATGGCACGGCACCGGACAAACCTGACATCCGAGGCGTTCCCTTCCACCACGAAGCCGTCGCCGTTCTTGTACCGGTTCTTTTGGTTAGGCTTCATGTTGTTGCGCGCGAGGCAATCCTCGAAAAGGAAGGCCGTGTTTGGTGCGCCGCCGTCGTTCAAGGCGAAACCGAACGGGAGCAATTCGGTTTTATCTTCCCACACTGCATCTCCCTCGGAGCAATCGGCAGTGCACTGTTTGAGCGTCACTCGGTCGCAACCGGCATCAAAGTGGAAGCCGTGTTTGCTGTACCGCTTGAGATCGCACCCGGTCATCTGCACGTCATCGCAGTCGGCCAGGTAAAAGCCGTAGCGAAACTGCTCAAGATCGACGTCATCGAACACGAGGTGTGATCGAGATGCTTCACCTTTTGAAGGTGCATGAAAGCCGAAGGCATACCCCCGAATTCGCAGATGCTGAATTGCCACGTGCGACACCCCCGGCCTGATCTTCACCGCGGTA
>CBINJX010000083.1:0-10332 GCA_966251085.1 uncultured Verrucomicrobiales bacterium | reverse complement strand
TTTTAATCCCATTGATCCTGGGAATCTTACTCGCGGGATGCATCGCATGGGCTGAACTGACCAGTTGGCGCGAAGTCATCGACCTGCAGCGGAGGCTCGAGGCACCGGAGCTTCAGCGCCTGGTGGTAGCCAGTGCACAGTGGCCAGCAGCGGACCGGGAGGCGTTTCAGGGCATGGTGGCGGAAGCACAGGAATCATTGAAAAGCTTCCGCCTGGGGCTGACTGCTTCTTATGCGGCCATGTTTCTCCTGGCAGTCGTGATCGTCAGGACGGTTCGTCGTGAGATGATCGCGCCCCTCACGTCGAAACTGATTGAGAGTCATGAACTGATTGCCAGACAGGAGAAACTCGCTTCCCTCGGATTGCTCGGGGCCGGCGTGGCTCACGAAGTGCGCAATCCCCTGGTGGCCATCAAGGCGCGCCTCTTTTCCCAGAAAAAGAAGCTCGCCCGGGGATCTCCCGAGTTCGTGGATGCGGAATTCATCAACGACGAAATCAACCGCCTCGAACAGATCGTCCGGAATTTTCTTCAGTTCGCGCGTCCCCCGGAGCCTTGTCTCAGGCCAGTCAACGCAGCCGAGTTCCTGGCGCCCATCGTCGAACTGATGACGCCAGACGTGGAGGCCCGGTCCATCGCGCTGAAACTCGAAGCGCCCGGCAGCCTTATGGTGTTGATGGACGCGGCCCAGATGAAACAGGTAATCATCAATCTCATCCGGAACGCCGCCGAAAGTATTGGGCGGGATGGAACGATCACCGTCAGAGCGCGAGAAACGCACCTCTTCGTGGAACGACGACACATTCCTGCCATTGCGTTGGACGTGGAAGACGATGGACCGGGAATTCCCGAAGAGATCCAACCGATGGTATTCGACCCGTTCTTTACGACCAAGGCGGCCGGCGTTGGTTTGGGCCTGCCAATCGGCGTGCGAATCGCCGAAAAGCACGGAGGTTCGCTCCAGTTCACCTCCTCTCCCGGCAGCAATACGACCTTCAGCGTGACCCTTCCTGCGGCAACGAAAGATGATCAAACGAGCTAAAGAGTTGACCGATCAGCGGAGAATCGGCTTTTTCCCACACAATCGCCACCACTCCGAAATGGCTGCCAGAATTCTGCTAATCGAAGATGATGCCCGGGCGGCCACCGCCCTGCGGCAGGTCCTCGGTGAGGAGGGCTATGACGTCACCGTGAATGGACGGGGAGATACGGGTCTGGAGGCGGCAAGTCACTCCCGATATGAGGCAGTGATCACCGACCTGCGCCTGCCCGGCTTGGATGGACTGGAGTTGATCCGTCAGCTGCGCGAGGCCCAGCCGCGCCTGCCGATCATTCTCATGACGGCGCATGGGACTACGGAAACAGCGATCGAGGCGACCAAGCTGGGCGCCTACGACTATCTGCTGAAGCCATTCGAGATGGACGAACTGCTCGATATGGTCGGGCGTGCCGTAGCGAGCAGCCGCCTGATGTACGAGCCCGTCGCCATGGGCGATAATCCGAGGTTCACCGATGCGATCATCGGCAACAGCCGGGCGATGCAGCAGATCTATAAACAGATCGGCCGGGTTGCTGAGACGAACCTCCCCGTACTCATCCGAGGCGAAACGGGAACCGGCAAAGAATTGATTGCCCGGGCTATCTATCAGCACAGCGCTCGAGCCAATCAGCCCTTTGTCGCCGTCAATTGCGCGGCAATCCCTGAAACTCTACTCGAGAGCGAGCTTTTCGGCCATGAGCGGGGTGCTTTTACCGGAGCCGATATGCGACGGATCGGCCGATTCGAACAGGCAAACCATGGCACCATTTTCCTCGACGAAATCGGAGACATGACGCCCGCGACGCAGGTGAAACTACTGCGCGTTCTCCAGGAAAAGACCATACAACGCTTGGGCGGCAAGGAGCCGATCCCGATCGACGTGAGGGTCATCGCGGCCACCCACCGCGACCTCGAGGCAGCAATCAACGAGCGTCTGTTCCGCGAAGACCTCTTTTACCGGATCAATGTGGTGGCGGTTCAACTGCCTCCGCTACGCACCCGCAGTGAAGATATTCCGCTGCTGATTGAGCATTTCCTGCGGCGTTACGGTAGAGAGCTGGGATCGAAGGCGCCGGCAATTCAACCCGAGGCCGTAGAATTTCTCAGCCAGCAACAGTGGCCCGGAAACGTACGGGAACTGGAGAACGTCGTCCGCAAAGCTCTCCTCTCCGCCCGCGGTTATGCGATCACGCTGACGGATGTGCAGGAGGTCATCAGCCATTCAAAACGCGGGCGCAGCACCGCGGATCAGACCATGGCTGAGTATGCCGCCCAACTCCTTGCGGCAGCACAGAAGGGAGAGACAGAGAATGTGTACGACGAGTTCCACGAGGCCGCCGAACGCGAACTCCTCGCCCAGGCGATGGAACTCGCAGAGGGCAACAAGACCAAGGCCGCGCGCTGGCTCGGGATCTCTCGCCTGACTCTACGGGAAAAGCTCAACGCCTTGGGTATCGAACTATCGGATAGCGGAGCCTAATAGCGGTTGTTCAATGCAATAGCGGGTGAGTTCGCGGGCAGATGGAGTCAGCAATCAGGCTTGGTGTGGTGATAAATTCAGAGGAACTCCGTACAAATACTCACGCCGCTGCCCGCATTCGCATCCGGGCGACCTGCGCCAGGGCGGCGGCGAGATCGGCCATCAGGTACGGCTTCGGGAGAATGCCATCGAATCCGTAGCGGATGCAGTCGGCCATTACCGGGTCGTCGGAGTAGCCGCTCGCCACGATGGTGCGGATTGCGGAATCCCGTTCACGGATGCGCCGCATCGCTTCTGCGCCTCCCATTCCTCCCGGGACCATGAGATCCATGATCGCGAACTCGAACGGCCGTCCCTCCGCCAGCGCCTGTTCATGCGCGAGCAGCGCCTCCTCGCCGCAGGACGTGGTAACCACTTCGTAGTCCAGCAACTCCAGCATCGTCTCCACGAGCAGCCGGATCGATTCCTCATCATCCATCACCAGCACACGCGGCTTGTGACTGCACTCCCCTCTGGTTAACCCATCCTGCACAGGAGCTGCCGTTTTTGTCCCCGAATCGACAACTCTCGGGGAAGAAACCGCCTCGTCTGTCATTCGCGCCGGCAAATAACACACTACCGTGGTGCCACGTCCCACGCTCGACTCGATAAAGAGCTGGCCGCCGTGACGCTGAACGATGGAATAGGCCGCCGAGAGTCCCAAGCCGCGCGCATGCTCCTTTGTCGTAAAGAACGGATCGCAGACATGTGGAAGATTCTCCTGGGAAATCCCGCAGCCATGATCCTGGACTCGGATTTGCACATACGCCCCCTGGGGTAGTCCCGGCGCCGAAACCAAGGGCGCATGCACGTTCGTGGCATCCACGCAAACGAGTCCTCCCTCCGGCATCGCCTCGGCCGAATTGGTAATGATACTGACGAGCACCTGGCCGATCTGCCCCGGATCCGCCTCGATCTCCCAGAGATCAGACGGCAAATCCCAGAAGCAACTCGTGCGCGTGCCGCGTGTGATCGAGTTGCAGGTTTCCACGACAAAGGGCCCCAGGCGCAACACTTCGCGAATGGGAGCCCCTCCGTCAGCAAAGGTCAGGAGCGAGCGCGTCAGCTCCGTGGCACGGCAGGCCCCCTGCTCCGCTTCGCGAATCGAGACCATTGCCTCGGGTGGAATCGCCCAACGATGCTGCAGCACCGAGAGATTTCCCAGCACTGCAGTCAGCATGTTATTGTACTGGTGAGCCAATCCGCTCGCGAGAAGCCCGATGGACTGCAGCTTTGCCGCCCGCTGGAGCTCCCCCGCCATCCGCTCCTTGTCGGTGATATCCCGTATGACGATCACAGCCCCCGAGACTGCCCCTTCCTGATCATGCATCGGTACGCTGCGCACTGAGACGATACGCTCCCTGCCATCAGCCGCGGTCATGCCCAGGCCGGGCTCGTAATCGAAAGGTGCGTTGCGCAGCAGAGCCTCAGCCAACGGACTGCTCACAGGTAGCCCGGTCGAACGTTTCACAATCCGGAACACCTCCTCAAACGGCCGTCCGGTGGCAGCTTCACATTCACACGACGCCAAGCTGCAGGCGACCTCATTGAAGAGCGTGATCCGCCCCGCGGCATCGGTGGTGATCACTGCATCGGCGAGCGAGCGGAGCATGACACTCAGCCGTTCTTTCTCCGCATGGATCGCCCGGAAATAAGCCTGTTCCTTGTCCCGGAGCTGCTTCTTCTCCAGGCACGCACCAAGGCGGGCACGGAGCAATGTGGAGTTGATCGGCTTCGGCAGGTAGTCCTCCGCCCCGAGTTCGATACACTGGGCAACTCGCTCCACGTCGCTGAGTGCGGAGAGCATAATCACAGGGATATGCCGCAGCTGCGCATGCTGCTTGAGTAGATGGAGCACATCGAGTCCGCTCATCCCCGGCATCAGCAGATCCAGGAGGATCGCATCGAACTCACACGAACGCAGCAGATCGAGAGCTTCCGGGCCGGAGGAGACTCCTGTGGGGCGATACCCTTCGCGTTGCAGGCGGCGGCAAAGTACCTCCACGTTCAGGTCTTCATCATCCACGATCAGCACCCGGCTCTGCCCGGTTGCCACTCGTACCGTAGAGCTACGATTTGCACCGAGTGTGGGACTCGTCGGGATAAGCGCCCGAGCCGGAACATACAGATTGCTACCGACTGCCAACTCCATGAAACGAAGCACCGCATGACGGATCTTGTTCACGTCATCCCGATACTCTGCCGGAAGATCAGCGCCCCTACCGTCGAGGATTCCGGCGGTGATCCCAAGCACATGCTCCGCCGCGACATGAGTCGCCTCGGCCAGCGATTGAAAGCCGGGTTCGAACGGCGCCTCCGCAGAGACAATGCGATTCTCTTCCAAAACACCGGCTATCTCCACGCCCCCCTCCCGAATGCCAACCAATTCCGAAAACGGACCGGAGCAGCCATCCTCCTCGGCAATCTCCATGAGCATTTCGCTCAGACCGATGATTTGATTCAGCGGCGTCCTGAGATCGTGCAGCTGCTCGGAAATATCGCCGGGGCGCCTTTCCTCGGTTTTTGCTGGTAATTGCGCCACAGTGATCACAATTCCGAGGATAGAAGGAGGTTCTCGATCTTTGCCAATAACCGGGTGAACTCGACAGGCTTTGTGTCGTAGTCGTTGCACCCAGCAGCGATCGCCCGCTCGCGCTCCCCCGCCATCGCGTGCGCAGTTAATGCGAGCACCGGAATTCCTCTGGTTTCATTCTGATCCTTGAGACGCCGGGTCGCCTCCCATCCGTCGAGGATTGGCAGGCTCATGTCCATGATGATGAGGTCCGGCATCCGGAGCGCTGCCTCCTCCACGCCCTGTGCCCCATCAGTTGCCACCAGGATTTCGTAGCCCCGACGCGCCAGCCTCCGCGAGAGCATGTCGAGGTTCATTTCGTTATCTTCGACCAGCAGGATTTTTTTCATCGGGTGGTGAAAGTTGAGGATGCAGCACTGAGCACAGCGCTTCCGGAACCTTGTGTGCTGACGCGGACCAGACGGCTGCTGATCTCACTCAGCAGCTCGGCGCGACGGACAGCGCCTTTCTGGAGAATGCGGCATACCCGCTGATCGAGAATGGCACGATCTTCCACAGTGAGATCCCGGGCCGTCATAACCACGATCGGAATGTCACGCCACTCAGGGCGAGCCCGCACCTCGTGCGTGAATTGGAATCCGTCCATTTCCGGCATCATCAGATCGAGCACGATCAGCCCCGGACGGCTCTCCTCCAACTTCAGCAATCCTTCTGCGCCATTCCGGGCAGTGACTACCGTGAAGTGCCCTTCCTCGAGCGAAGCACGGAGCAGGTCGCGGGTGAATTCATCATCTTCCACCACCAGCACCATCGGTGCAACCTGAGGTGAGCAGTACTTGCGGAGCATCGAGACGAACTCACATCGCTCGATCGGCTTCAACATGTAGTCATCGACACCCAAAGAGAAGCCGAGGTCCTTGCTATCGACCATGGTAAGCATCACCACGGGGATATCAGCGATTTCCGGATCTCCCTTCAGTCGTGTCAGTACCGACCAGCCGTCCATGTTAGGCATCATGACATCGAGCACGATAATGGACGGGCGCAGGTTACGGGCGAGTTCCAAGCCCTCGGGACCGTTCGAGGCGCAAACGCAGCTGTATCCTTCCTTCTGCAAGAACCGTCGGACCAGATCATGGACGGTGGCGTCGTCATCGATCAAAAGGACCAGCGATTGCCCCGGCGATTGCGCGATCAAATGCCCCGGCTCGCGATCGGATGTAGATACCTCCTCGACATCGCCCCTCTGCAGTTCCGCCGGTAACACCAGTGTGAATATCGAGCCGCGGCCGAGTTCGCTCTCAGCGATTACCTCACCTCCGAGCATCCGGCTGAATTCCCGCGTGATTGCCAATCCAAGCCCAGTGCCACCAAATCTTCGTGTCGTGGAGGAGTCCGCCTGCATAAACGGTTGAAACAACTTGGCAAGCTGTTCAGTCGTCATTCCCACGCCCGTATCGCTGATCTTGAAGAGAATGTGGTCGCCACCCTCGGCTTTGGATCGATGCACGTCGAGTCGCACCAGGCCGTCCCTGGTGAACTTCCCCGCATTTCCCAGCAGATTGAAGAGGCTCTGCCGGACCTTGGTGAGATCCGAATAGACGGCGCCAAGATCGTTTCCCGTATGAATCTCCAGGCGGTTGTTATTCTTTTCCACTACGGGTGCGATGGTAGAGATGACTTCTTTGAGCATCGCCGCCACATCGAAGCTCTCCATGTGAATCTCCATTCGCCCCGCCTCCACCTTGGCGATGTCGAGCACACTATTGATGAGCCCCAGCAGATGTTTGCCAGCAGCTTCCACCTTCTTCAGATCGCTGATGAAATCGGTCAGCCTCTCCTCCTCCGCCTGCTCGAGCATCAATTCACTATAACCGATGATGGCATTCAACGGTGTGCGTAGCTCGTGACTCATGTTGGCGAGAAACTGGCTCTTGGCCTGACTCGCTTCCTCGGCCGCCGTTTTCGCACGACGGAGTTCCTCCTCCGCTCGCTTGCGATCGGTGATATCTTCCACCGTGCCCTCATAGTAGAGCGGCCGCCCCCCAGCGTCCCGGATGACGCGGACATTCTCCGAAATCCAGATCACACTCCCGTCTTTCCGATAGATCGCCGACTCGAATCCCCAGACGGCGTTCTGCTCATTCATGAGCCGGATGAAAGCGGAGCGTCGATCCGGATCGACATAGAGCTGGCTCGCGATTTCCCGAACGTTGGATTTCAGCTCCTCCACGGAACTGTAGCCGTAGATCTCTGCCAGGGCGGGATTAGCCAGCAGATAAGCACCATCGGGTGTGGTCTGAAAGATTCCCTCGATGGCATGCTCAACAATGCTCCTGTACGTCGCCTCGGTGGGAAACCCTGCAAGGGCGCTGGTCGGTGTAGGAGACATGACGGGGTGGTGAAACTCGCCCGGCCTCTAGCAAAAAGGTTGCCACACTGTTCGTCTGATAATGAATACAGATGTAACCAATGGCTGGAATGTCGGAATCAGAGCCCTGACGGCCGGAATGCTCGTTACTCATTCAGGCGCCACACACTCTCCCCGAATAGCCGATCTACGCGTAAGCCACTGAATCTGAGCCCACTAAGAATCCTCCACCGGATCACCCCAAAGCAGCTCTGAGGCAAATGCCTTGCTAGGAAAATGCGAGCGTGTGGAACTGGAGATCCTGTTCACAAAGAGCCTCGGAAGTATCAGGCGCAGGAGGTCAACTGAGTAGTTCTAGTCACCTTGGGCATTTCCTACACACGGCGGTGTCAGCAGAACACGGCAAGATGCTTCACCATCTGGCCAGATCGTGGAGACCGGCGCTCCCTTCCAGGCGGTAGAGCGCTGCCGACGTGAACGATGTTGGTCCTGCGTCTTTTCGGTGCGGGTAATCCCAATCTTCACGACGCCTCGGCGCGCTCCAATGCCGCATCGAGCACTTCATCCACGTTCTCGGCGAGGACAAAGCGCAGCTTTTCCCGGGACTCCTCGGGTAGATCCCCCAGATCCTTTTCGTTCAATTTCGGGGCTATCACCGTGCTGATTCCCGCACGCAATGCCGCGAGGCTCTTTTCTTTCAGTCCGCCAATCGGCAGCACCAGCCCGCGCAGGGTAATCTCTCCAGTCATTGCGACATCGGAACGCACCGGAGTATTGGTAAACAAAGAAGCGATCGCGGTAAACATGGCCACTCCCGCCGACGGTCCATCCTTGGGCACGGCGCCCGCGGGCACATGGACGTGGATGTCGTTCTCCTTGAACGTCTCGGGCGGGATCCCAAGCTTATCGGCACGGCTGCGCACAAGACTCAACGCCGCCTGAGCGGATTCCTTCATCACATCACCGATCTGGCCGGTGAGCGTCACTTTTCCGGAGCCTGCATATTTTGCCGCCTCGATGTGCAGCACCTCCCCGCCTACGGTCGTGTAAGCGAGCCCCTGCACCACACCGGGTGCACTGGTCTGCAGGCGAGTTTCCCGGATGTACTGCTCCGGCCCCAGGATGTTCCGGACCACCTCCCGTGTGACGTTCACCTCTGCGGTATTCCCCCGCGCGACATCGGCGGCGATCCCACGACAGACAGAACCGATCTGTCTCTCCAGCTCGCGCACACCGGCCTCGCGCGTGTAATCGGCAATGACGAAACGCAGCGCCTCCTCCTCCCACTGGCACTGCTCCGGCTTCAATCCGTTTTCCTCGAGCTGCCGCCGCACCAGGTAGTTCCGCGCGATGTGTAATTTCTGATCTTCGGTATAACCGGGAATGCGGATAATCTCCATGCGGTCCCGGAGCGGCGCGGGGATTCCTTCGATGTAGTTGGCTGTGGCGATGAAAATGACCTGAGAGAGGTCGAAAGGCACATCAAGGTACCTGTCGCCAAAGCTGTTGTTCTGCCTCGGATCGAGTACCTCCAGCAACGCGCTCGCAGGATCACCGCGGAAGTCGGCGCCGATCTTGTCCACCTCGTCAAGCATGAGCACCGGATTGCGAGTGCCCACGCGACGGATCTCCTGGATGATGCGTCCGGGCATTGCGCCGATGTACGTGCGGCGGTGACCGCGGATCTCGGCCTCATCCCGGATACCGCCAAAGCTCATTCGTGAAAATTTGCGCCCGAGTGCGTCGGCAATCGATTGTCCGAGGCTCGTCTTCCCCACGCCTGGAGGACCGAGAAAACAGAGAATGGGACCGCGTCCCTGCGGGTTGAGCTTACGAACGGCTAGATACTCGATGATCCGGCGTTTGACCTTCTCCAGGTCATAGTGATCACGATCGAGGATCCGCTGAGCTTCATCGAGATCGAGATTGTCGGAGCTGAGCTTGTTCCACGGCAGCTCAGCCATCAGCTCGAGATAACTCACGATCATTCCATGCTCAGGGCTGGCGGGCGGAATCGCCTCCAGGCGCTTCACTTCCCGGTCGGCGTGCTCCTTTACCTCCTGGGGCATCCCGGCCTCATCGAGCCGCTGGCGCAGCTGCGCGATTTGCTCTTCTCCGCTATCGGTTTCTCCCAGTTCACGCTGAATGGCTCGGATCTGCTCATGCAGGTATGCACGCCGCTGCACATCACTGAACTGCGACTGCACGTCCTGATGAATCTTCCGTTGCAACTCGGCAATTTCGATCTGGGCCGAGAGAATCTGCTGCACGTTCCGCACCCGTTTCACCACATCCAACTCCTCCAGCATCGCCTGCTTCTGCTCGACCTCCACATTCACATTTGCCACGAGGAAATCGGCGAGTTGTCCGATTTCCTCAATGTTGAGCAAAAGCAGCTTTGCCTGTTCCGGGATATCGGGATTCAGCTCCACGAGACGCGCAGCCGAATCACGCAGGTTCTTCACGGTCGCTTCCCAGAACTTGTCCCCCACCGGTTCGGGGCTGGTCTCGAGCACCTCCACCTCTGCCCGCATGAAGGGTTCCGTTTGCACAAAGTTACGCAAACGAATCCGTTTCAGCCCCTGGATCAGAAGCAACACACCGCCATTTGGCTGACGCAGGAGCTTCAGTACCGTGACCGCCGACCCGATGGAATATAGGTCATTCGGCTCCGGTTCCTCTTTGTCACCATCACGTTGTGTGACAATGCCGATGACGCGGCTCTGCGGGAGCGCCTCCTCGACCAGCTTGAGAGTCGCAGGACGACCAATCGTCAGCGGCGCTGCACTCCCCGGAAACATCACCATCTTCCGCACGGGAATGATCGGCAGGACGTCTGGAATCTGGATCTGTTCGGCCTGGTCCGGAGTTT
>CBINJX010000082.1:0-10421 GCA_966251085.1 uncultured Verrucomicrobiales bacterium | reverse complement strand
GCCTGACGGGGCAGACTGATCTTGTTGTTGGCCTGCCGGTGGCGGGACAAAGCCTCGCGGGTTTCGACACCCTTGTGGGCCACTGCGTCAACCTGCTCCCCTTACGCTCACGGCTTGATCCAGGAATCGCCTTCTCCGAGCAGATGAAGTCCACCCGTGCGCTGGTCCTGGAGGCGCATGAGCATGGAGAGTTTACGTTTTCCCAGTTACTCGACTCCCTCAGCGTTCCCCGCGACACAGGGCATCCGCCGTTGGTGGGAGTAATCTTCAACCTCGACTCGTCGCTGGGTGATCTCGGATTGGAAGGGCTGCAGATCACCACGGAACACAATCCGCGACAGGCTTATCAATTCGATCTCGGCTTCAACCTCGTCGAAGATCGCGACGGACTACGGATCGAATGCGAATACAGCGAGGATCTCTTCGGACCAGAGGCTGCGGAGCGCCTTTTGGATTACTATTGCGTGCTGCTGGAAGCGGCAATTCGTACGCCAGAGACTCCGCTGAACGAGCTTCCGCTTCTCGGCCACGAAGAAAAGCGGCGCCTCCTCGTGGAGTGGAATGACACCAACCGCGAGTTCCCGGCGGACAAGACACTCCACGAAATCTTCAGCGAGATTGCGGGCCGCTACGCGACAGCGATCGCCGTGGTGGAAGGTCCGGAACAACTGTCCTATGAAGCGCTCACCAAGGAAGCGGCTGGCGTAGCGGTACGCCTCCGTGAAAAGGGCGTACAAACAGGCGCCCTCGTCGGACTTCCGGCGGAACGATCACTCGCCTTCGTTGTAAACGTTCTCGGGATTTTGCAGGCAGGCGCTGCGTATGTACCGCTCGACCCAAGTGAACCTGCGGAACGCCTCGCGCGGCTCAACGCAGCATGTGACTTTGTGATTGGTGCCAATGGAGAGATTTCCGGCAAGGCAAAGCGCGGTGAGAGCCGCGCTACGCATCCGGAAGATCCGGCTTATGTCCTATTCACCTCCGGTTCAACCGGGGAGCCAAAAGGAGTTGTCGTGCCCCATCGGGCTGTCGCCCGGTTGGTGTGCAACTCCGACTATGTAGTCTTCAAACCGGATGATGTCGTCGCCCTGGCCTCTAATCCTTGTTTTGATGCCATCACATTCGAGCTGTGGGGAGCGCTCCTGAACGGAGGCCGCCTCGTGGTGACGCCTAAAGACATTCTCCTGTCACCGATCACATTGGAGGAGCATCTGCGGAAACACGGGATTTCAACCCTGTTCCTGACGACCTCCCTGTTCAATCAACATGCGCAGCAACTGCCGACAATGTTCCGGAGCCTTCGGAACCTGGTATTCGGTGGTGAAGCGGCGGACGCGACAAGCGTTCGAATGGTCGTGGATCACGGCAAACCTGCAAACTTGGTCAACGGCTACGGGCCGACCGAGGCAACGACGTTTGCCGTGTGCCACGTCATCGAGCAGGTGAAGGGGACGCGGATACCGATTGGTCGGCCGATCGCAAACACACAGGTCTTTATTCTCGATCAGCGGTTTGAACCGGTCCCAATCGGCGTTACCGGGGAGCTTTTCATCGGCGGCCCGGGAGTAGCGCTCGGGTACCTGGATACCCCTAAACTCACTGCCGAACGGTTCGTGGAAACTCCCTATGGGAGGCTGTACAAAACTGGAGATCTTGCACGCTGGCAGTCTGATGGAACGATCGACTATCAGGGACGCATTGATCATCAGATCAAGCTGCGCGGCTTTCGGATTGAACCCGGAGAGATCGAATCCGCGATGCAGAAGATCCCGGGTGTTGCACGCTGTGCGGTGATCGTCCGTGAGGTCTCAACCGGAGATCGTCGCCTCATAGCCTACTACACGGCAGCCTCGACTCCGTCGCCATCCACCGCCGCCCTCAAGGAAGCACTCACCGCAACGCTGCCGGCATTCATGGTGCCGAATGCATTCGTGGAAATCTCCCAGTTCCCGCTTACTCCAAATGGGAAGTTGGCCCACGATCAACTCCCTCTCCCGGCTGAAGAGGGCGTGGTCCAGGACACGTATGTGGAGCCAAGGAATGCGCTTCACGCGCAGATGATCGAGATTTGGGAAGAGCTGCTGAACCGTCGGCCAATCGGAATCCGTGACAACTTCTTCATCTCAGGCGGACATTCGCTGCTCGCTGCACGGATGCTGATGCAGGTCGAGCAACGGTTTGGTAAGCGACTCCCCTTCGCCGCACTCTTCGAGAACCCAACCATCGAACACCTCGCAGGCATTCTGCTAACCGAACAACAGGCGACCGCCAGAGAGAAGCCCTACGTTGCGATTCACCATTCCGGTTCAAAAAGACCCTTCTTCTTCCTTCATGGCGATTACGTGGGAGGTGGATTCTTCTGTCAGAATCTCGCACAGCAGATCGGAAGTGATCGTCCTTTCTATGCGGTGCATCCTCATGGGCTGACCGGCGATCGGCCGAAATCGACAGCTGCAATGGCCGTCGAACGCCTCGCAACGATTCGCGCAATCCAACCGCATGGCCCTTACCTGCTCGGTGGATATTGCAACGGTGCTCTCACGGCATTCGAGGTTGCCCGCCTGCTGGAGGCAGAGGGGGAAGAGATTCTCGCTCTCGTGATGTTAACAGCCGATGGCTCGAGCTACCGGATGCGGCATCTAGAGACTCTCGCGGATCTGGTCGGACGCCTCCAGGGCGAGAAAGATGAAAAGCGTAGGGAACGCTTCCTCCGCTGGCACCATCAGATGCGCCTGACTCAGGCCCTCGCACAGCACTATGCGCCGGTCGGACGCGACTTCCTCCGCCGCCCCTGGAAAGTGCATCAACTGGCACAGAATCTCCGCGCTCGGGCGAAATCGTCCGAAGCCACTCCCGCCCAAGTCTCGGTGACCAGCGGACCCGGCCGGGAAGATTCCGACCTTTCGAGTGCGTTTGAGGATGCCATGCTCGGATTTGTCCCCCACTCCTTCGGGGGCAAGGTGACCCTCCTCTGGCCGAAAGACGAACCAGTCCCCTCCGGTGATCCTGCGTACGGCTGGCGTGAGGTTTGCGCGGAACTGGACCTCGAGCTTGTCCCGGGCAGCCATCACAGCTGCGTTGCCAAGAGCGCCAACCTGTCGGTGATTGGCGACAAAATGCGCGAAATTCTCGCTACAGCCGAGGCCAGCAGAGCAGTGTCATCCGTTCCGCTACCATCATGATCCTCCATTCCCCACCGGCCGCAGCCTGGCCGAGCCGTTTGTCTGGCGTGATACAGGAGGAAGAGGTCCATATCTGGACGGTCAGCCTAAAGGGGGTGCCGCTCGAATATGCGAACGCCCTGGACGAAGCCGAACAGAACCGCGCCCTCCGGTATCATTTCGAGCGAGACCGTCAGCGCTTTATCGCCAGCCGCATCGCGCTCCGCCGGATTTTGGGGGAATATCTGGAGCTGGAACCAGCGGCGGTGATCCTCACTACGGGCTCCAACGGCAAGCCCGCGCTTCAACACGATAACAGTACCATTCGGTTTAATCTCAGCCACTCCGACGGACTGATGCTGCTTGCACTTACTTCCGGCAGCGAAGTCGGCGTGGACGTGGAACGCGTCCGCGATATTCTGGAACTCGAGATGCTTCTCGAACAGTACTTCGATCCCGCAGATGCAACTGCGATCGGGTCCATACCGCCGGCTGAAAGAACTTCCGCATTCCTCCATTTATGGACGCGCACAGAGGCATGCCTGAAAGCCGATGGTGTGGGGATCGTTGAAGGACTTCGGGTTAAAGATCCAGAACGCTGGTCTATCCGGAACTTTTCCCCAGCTCCCGGCTATGTTGCCGCGGTTGCGCTCGACGGCCGAGCTGATTTCACCCTGAGCTGCCGATCCTGACCCGAATGAGTCACGCGCCCGCTGAATACGAAATTGTCATCCAGCCGTCGCGCGGCTGGTTCCGGATCAACTGGCAGGAACTCTGGGACTACCGCGACCTGCTGGTCCTGCTGGTGCAACGGGACTTCATTTCGCGCTACAAGCAGACGCTGCTCGGACCGCTCTGGTTCATTCTTCAACCGCTGCTGACTACCGCGGTTTTCGCCATCATCTTCGGGCGGGTGGCAGGCATCTCCACCGATGGCTTGCCTGGTCCCCTCTTCTACCTTTGCGGCCTTTTGGCGTGGAACTACTTCGCACAGAATATTACCGCCGGCGGAGCGACTTTCGTGAACAACGCCGCTCTCTTTGGGAAAGTCTGGTTTCCGCGGCTTATCGTTCCGGTGGCGACGGTCGTGTCAAACCTCGTTGCCTTTGCCCTTCAACTCATCCCGTTTGCATTGATGTTTGTATGGTTCGCAGCGTCTGCCCCGGAGTTTGCCTCCTCCGCTCTCTCGTGGCGGATGCTGCTGATACCGCTCCCTCTCTTGCAAGTGGCGTTAGTGAGTCTGGGCGTGAGCCTCTGGATGGCCGCAGCCACCGCCAAGTACCGCGACCTGATCCATTTCAACCAATACCTCATCCAGATCTGGATGTTTGCGACGCCAATCATCTATCCGCTCTCAGATGTGCCCGCAGCACTGCGTTGGATTGTCTGGCTGAATCCCATGGCGGTTCCCACAGAGGCATTCCGCTGGTGCCTTCTCAGCCGCGGCACGCTTCTTCCGGTGGATGTTTTCATCTCCATCACGTTCACCGTGTTTCTCGTGATCAGTGGAGTGATCGTGTACCAGCGCGTGGAGCGCACTGTCGTTGACGCCGTATGAAGCCGATCGTCGAAGTCGAGAACCTCTCCAAACTCTACCGTCTCGGCAGCATCGGCGCGTCGAGCCTCCGTGAATCGCTCGAGCGTTTACGGGGGCGGAAACGAAATAGCCCCACACCTGCGAATAATGGACACAACCTGCCGGGCAACGATCAGCGAGCCGGCCCGGAACCGAACACGTTCTGGGCACTCAAGGATGTTTCGTTTTCTGTAAATCCCGGGCAGGTGGTCGGTGTCGTCGGACGCAATGGCGCGGGGAAATCGACCCTCCTGAAGATCCTCTCTCGGATCACCGAACCCACCGCCGGTCGCGCGGTTCTCCGTGGCCGTATCGTGTCTCTGCTGGAGGTCGGCACCGGCTTTCATCCGGAACTGAGCGGACGCGACAATATCTTTCTCAACGGCGCAATCCTCGGAATGCGCCGCGCGGAGATTGCCGCCAAGTTCGACGACATCGTCGAATTCTCCGAAGTCGGAAAATTCATCGACACCCCGGTGAAGCGGTATTCGAGCGGCATGTACGTGAGGCTCGCGTTCGCAGTCGCTGCGCATCTGGATCCGGAGATCCTGCTGATCGACGAGGTGCTGGCCGTCGGCGATGCAGCCTTCCAGAAGAAATGTCTCGGCAAGATGGGCGAAGTCGCGGCCGAGCAAGGCAGGACCGTTTTCTTCGTCAGCCACAACATGGGCGCGGTACGGACACTGTGTGATGACGCGATCCTGATCGAGGGCGGCAGGCTCACGCATCGCGGCAAACCGGAAGAGGTCATTGGCCGCTATCTCTCCTCCTCGCTCCCCGGCGAGAATGCAGGTGAGGGGCAGATCTTTTGGAATGACAATCAACCCGGCGCGCCGAGAACCGAGGATCTGGCGTTGCGGAGTATCCGCCTCCTCAACAACCGGGGCATTCCGCAGGGAATGTTCGAGGCTGATAAACCGATCACCGTGGAGATCGGCTATGAAGTGCTCCAGCGCATGCGCGGTGCACGGTTCAGCGTTTGGCTGATGACCCAGGAAGGCGAGTTGGCCTTTACCGCGACGGATCATCAGTTCCAGCCGGAGTCGCAGAATCCGGGGCATTACCGTACCTCCTGCCACATTCCAGGCGGCCTCCTGAATCGACGCGGCTACATCGTAGCCGTGCAGTGTGACATCCCCGGAGAGCGTTATATCCTGCCGCAACGTGAATACCTCACCTTCACGGTTTCCGGCATGGGCAATCAGTCTTCCACATTCCCAGAGCCGTGGCCCGGTGTGCTCTGTCCGAAAATCGAATGGACGGTCGAGGCAGTGGAAACTCTCGATGCTGTCCCAGCATGAGTGCGCCTCTCGTCCTTGCGGTCCCCACTTTCAATAGTGAGCGTTTTGTCGGAGCGACACTGGAGTCGCTGAACAGTCAGGGAGAGCATGTAAGATGGTGGCTGCAGGACGGTGCATCTCGTGACCGGACAGTAGAGATCGCCAAGAGCGTTGTGCGTCCCGGAGATACAATCATCAGTGAACCAGACAGCGGGCAGACGGATGCGCTCAACAAAGCAATGAGCCGCATGGGCGGTGAAATCATCGGCTTTTTGAATGGAGATGATTGCCTCCTTCCCGGGACGGCTGAAACGGTTCTCGCGTTTTTTGCGGATAATCCGGAGATCGATCTGGTCTGCGGCGGCATCGAATGGATCGATGAAACCGGCACACCAACCGGACGGCACCACGGCCGAATCGACTCCCTCACCGATGTGCTCGATATCTATAACGTCTGGTGGAAGGAGCGGCAGTGGGTACAGCCGGAGGTCTTCTACCGGCGCTCCCTTTGGGAGCGAGTCGGCGGATTTGATACGAGCTACCACCTCGCCTTCGACTACGACTTCTGGGTGCGGTGTTTTCTCGCCGGGGCAAAGGTCGCGCACATTCCTCGTCCACTCACCCAATTCCGCCTACACTCCGCCCAGAAATCCACAGCGTCGAGGCAGGCAGCAGACGAGATTCGTGCGATCGTGCAGAAGCATCTCGCTGGCAAACCCGAGATCGACCCGGTGGTAAACCGGCGTCTCCGGGCGGAACTCGACTACGATCTCTATCAGAGTGGAAGTGCAGATTCCGATTCCTCGACCCGTCAACCGTTCCTGACCGCACTTCTTCGCAATCCCTCCTGGCTGCTGTGCCCGCCGGTGAGGGCACGCATTTTGAACTCTTTCCGGCATCGGTTGAATCTCACACCGCATGCGGGCTGACTGGAATGTCGTAACACATTCGCGTGTGCTTGCTTCCAGCCGGGTCGCACGTGAACATATTTCCTCCCACCAATGATCCGCCCCGGCCGTCTTTGGTGGTTGCTCAGGCGCGACTTAGGACGCGGCTGGGAAGCCACCCGTCAACACTACTTCACACTGCCCCGCATCGAGGAATGGGCATGGCCATTCTGGGGTGAAAAGCCGCAGGAAATTCCCGTTCACGTCCTCACCGGCGCAGAGGACTGGCGACTCACCGCATGGATGCTCGCCAGTTGGTTCCATTACAGTGAACACGCATGGCCGGTCGTGATTCACGATGACGGCACGCTCCCAAAGGAAGCCCGGGAGACCCTCGGCAAACTTTTTACCAACTCGCGATTCATCAGCCGTGCGGAGGCCGATGCCGCCATGGAACCGGTGCTGAAGGCGTTTCCTTTCTGCTACGAGTACCGAGGGATGCACCCACTCGCCCTCAAGGTATTCGATATTCCGCACTTCACTTCAGGCAATCGCTTCATGGTCTTCGACAGCGACCTGCTGTTCTTCACCTATCCGAGGGAGATCCTCGATTGGGTAGCCGCAAAGAACGACGAGTGCTGGTTCAATGAGGATGTCGCCGAAGGTGCGCTGATAACCTCCCAGGAAGCCGAGGCCGAACTCGGCGTGAAGCTATGGCCGCGCGTGAATAGTGGCCTATGCCTGATTCACAAACCCGCGATCGACTTCGATTTCTGCGATCGTGCCCTCGCGGAGACATCTATCATGCGCGGTCACATATGGCGGGTTGAGCAGACGCTCTATGCGCTCTGCGCCTCGCGTCATGGCAAAGGAGGCCTCCTCCCGCGCCGTTACGAAGTATCCCTTGGCAAACGTTCTGCGGAAGACGCAGTCACCCGGCATTACGTCGGCGCTGTTCGCCAGCGTTTCTACGGGGAAGGCTTGAAGCGGCTCGCTCCGATTCTACTCGCCAAAGGCTGATGACTCCCGACTTGAAGGTTCTCTTTGCACCAGACTGGAGCGACGGTGTCGCCTATCAAAGACTCCTTGCAGATGCCTTGGCGGCGCATCGAGCCGAGGTTTCATTCCTTCAGGGCTACAAACGGGCGCTTCCCTTGTGGAGGCTCTGCCAGGAGCAGAACTTCGACATCCTCCATCTGCACTGGCCCGAGGCTTATTTTCCTCGGAAGGACGATCGTTTTGATCGGGCTCGAACGGCCCGTTTCTGGGCCGACCTCGCACTTGCCACACGAAACAGGGGACTCGTGGTAACTGCCCACAATCTTCACGCACACAATCGTGGCGATGAACCGCTGGTGAAGTTTAATCATGGCGTCGCATTCCGCCATGCGGGTGCGGTGATCGCACATTCCGAAGCGTCGCGTTCCCTCCTGGTCGAGACCTTCCGTGTAGAGCCCGAGTGTATTCACGTCATCCCGCACGGCGATCTCTCAACAACTTTCCCACCCCTGCCCTCCCGCACAGAGGCGCGGCAACATCTACGACTCGATAGTCGCCCGGTTTGCCTCATTTTCGGGATGGTCGAGAAATACAAAGGCATCGAGGAGGCTCTCGAATATTGGAAGACAGCACGGCCGGGTGTGCGCCTGGCGATCGTCGGAAAGCCGCACTGCCCTGAATACGGAAACTCCATCTCGAGGGCCGCGAGCGGCGTTCCAAATGTCCACCTCGATCTGAAACGTCAGACGGATGAAGAACTCGCGCTGTGGCTAGGCGCGGCAGACTGCGTGCTTTTCAATTATCGGACGATCCTCACCTCTGGCGCCGCATGCCTAACGCGGTCCCTGGGCATCCCCCTGCTCCTCCCCTCGCGCATTCAGACGGTCGATCTCGCTGAACCAGATCCGCGTGTGATCCGCTTCGACGCATTCAATTCGGATTTTGCTTTAAAGCTCCTTACCGCGGTAAAACAGGGCACCTCGCACGAAAGTGCCTCCAACTGGCGCGATCAGACGAGTTGGGCACGTGTGGCCCAGCTCACTGCCGAGGTTTATCGCACCGCACTCAGGTAATCGCCCCCGGGAATCTTCGGCGGGGTTGACTCCAGACTCGCGATGTGATCGTCCGGTGAGTCCTGAAGTCTCGTCGGTGAGTCCTGAAGTCTCATCGGTGAGTCCTGAAGTCTCGTCGGCGAGTCCTGAAGTCTCGTCGTTGAGTCCCAAAGTCTCGTCGGTGAGTCCCAAAGTCTCGTCGGTGAGTCCTGAAGTCTCATCGATGAGGCCTGAAGTCTCAGGCGGACAGCACCAGCGTTCCCCTCTTCCATCAGAACTTCCGCAGGAGCGCCCTACTCTGGAGAATCTCCATAATATGATCGGGGCACCGCACCACGCTCCGGCCCGGGAATCCTCGTGCCTTTCCGTTACGAGGTCGTATGTGGAGTCTTGAGGCTGCTGAGCGCCAAACTCAACTCTCGGTTGAGTTCAGTCAATCTTGCCCGGTTGACTTCAATACCCTGACTCCGCGATGCCGCGCACTCACGTGCGGTATTTTGAAGCAGTTCGCAGACAGTCCGGATTCGCGAATGAACACTGGTCCCAGATGCGGGAGTCGAATAGGTGGATTTTGATTCTGAAGTTGGATTACCCGAAAAAATCACTCGATCTAATACACCGGAAAACCCTGCCTGGCAAATCATAACAGCGTTTCCTTCTTGACATCACTTTTCACCCCCACGCACCGCGAACCAGACTCATCACATCCATTAAAAACCTTACCGCACGCATTGCGCCACGCGAGTCTTCCGCCTACGAATCGTTCCTCCCATGTGCGGAATCGCAGGTTTTCTGGATGCTAGTTGCCCGCCCGATGAAACGCGCGCGCGGTTGGCGCGAATGCTCGACCGGATCAGCCACCGCGGCCCGGACGGCGAGGGTACCTTTTGCTCGGAAGGGGCGGCACTGGGAATGCGGAGGCTTAGCATCATCGATCTGGAAGGCGGCGGACAGCCGATCTGGAACGAGAACGAGACCATCGGCGTGGTGTTCAACGGTGAGATTTACAATTACGTGGAACTCACCAGGGAACTCGTCGAGTCCGGGCATCAGTTTCGGACTCACACGGATACCGAGGTACTCGTCCATCTTTATGAACAATGCGGCGAGGCGATGCTGTCGCGGCTTCGGGGAATGTTTGCATTCGCCATCATCGACATGCGGCGACGCCAGCTTTTCGTCGCGCGCGATCATTTTGGACAGAAGCCGTTATATTACACTCATGCGCCAGGGCGGTTCGCATTCGCGTCAGAGCTGAAGTGTCTCCTGGCGCTGCCATGGGTCGATGACACGCGCGATCCGGCCGCGTTTCTGGATTTTGCCAGTTGGATGTCGCTCCCTGCGCCGCGCACTCATTTCCGCGCGATCCGAAAGCTGCAGGCGGGGCGTTATATTTCCATTCCAATCAGTGGGGACGAGCCCCCGGCTCCTCAGACCTATTGGCGATATGATCTTGGCACTTCGCC
>CBINJX010000081.1:0-10468 GCA_966251085.1 uncultured Verrucomicrobiales bacterium | reverse complement strand
ACCACTCCGGAACTTCCTCAGCCACAACTCCAATCGCGCCCCGTTTTGCAGCCTCAGCAATGAACGAGTGGGCATCGAACTTTTCACCGCGCAAAGCCAGAAACAGGTCGCCCGCTTTGAGCGCCCGTGAATCCGTGCAGATGTTGGTCGCGCTCGAAGCGGCATCGCCCTGTACCATGGTTCCCTCCGCCCAGCGCGCGAGTTGATCGAGTCGGGTCGGTTCCATGATTAGCGTTTTACCTCCACGCGTTTTTCTTCGAGGGCGGACCGGGCCATCGCGACGTCGTCGAATGGGATCGTCCTGTCGGCGAACTCCTGATAAGTCTCGTGCCCCTTCCCTGCGATCAGCACGATGTCCCGTGGTTGCGCTAATGCAATGGCCCTTGCGATTGCGTCCTTACGATCGATGATCACCTCGTAATTTCCGCGTCGGAGTCCGGGTTTGATATCTTCGATGATTGCCTCCGGCGCCTCCTTGCGAGGGTTATCCGAAGTGACAATGGCGTAGTCAGCATACTGATCAACCGCTGCGCCCATACGTGGACGTTTACTCCGATCCCGGTTTCCGCCGCAGCCGAAGACCACGATCAACCGCGCAGGCTGCAGTTCGCGCAAAGTCTTCATCACATTGATCAGCGCATCGTCGGTATGCGCATAATCAACAAAGACCTTAAAGTTCCGCTGCCCTGGCACCGCCTCGAGACGTCCCGGAACCGCGGGAGCATTGGCCATCGCAAGCACCGACGTGCGCACGTCGATTCCCATCGCGTAAGCACCGGCGATTGCAGCGAGTGAGTTGTAAACGTTAAACTGGCCGATCAGCGGCAATCGAACCAGGAACGACTTGCCGGCCGCGTCGAGTTGATAACTCGTGCCGTTGAAATCGGAACGGACGTTACTAGCCCGGAAGTCGGCGCGGATGCCAAGCCCGTAGGAAATGATCGGCAACTCACTCGAGTATCGCTGGATGAGCTGTGCTCCGTATCGGTCATCCAGATTGATGACGGCCTGTCCTTTCTTGTGAAGCTGTCGCTTAAGACCTTTGAAGAGAAGCGCCTTCGCCTCGAAGTACGCATCCATCGTCTTGTGATAGTCGAGATGATCCTGGGTGAGATTCGTGAAGATTGCTGCGTCAAACTCCACCTTGCGAACACGATGCTGCACCAGAGCGTGTGAGCTTACCTCCATCGCAACGCTCTTGCAGCCAGCAGAGCGCATCCGCCAGAGCAACTCATGAACATCGAGAGACTCCGGCGTAGTCCGGGCAGCCGGGAGGATTTCATCAGCGATCTGATACCGGATCGTACCGATCAAGCCTGCACGAAGAAGTGCCTGATCACAGATGTGTTTGATTAAGAAGGCAGTCGTCGTCTTGCCATTGGTGCCCGTGACTCCAGCGACCTTCAGGTGCCGCGAGGGATGCTGGTAGAAGGCTGCTGCCAAATCCGCCAGAGCAATGCGGGCATCAGGCACCACCACACTGGTTGCGCGGCTCTTGGCAACCCCCTCCTCTGCCACGATTGCCTCGGCTCCTTTTTCTACGGCCTGACCGACAAACTGTACGCCGTCGGCCTTCTCTCCTTTCAGGGCGACGAAGAGAGACCCGGGGCCCGCTTTGCGCGAGTCGTAAGCTATCGACCGAATCTCGACCTCGGCAGAGCCGTCCACCAGCACTGTCGGGGTTTGGGAAAGAAGAGCATCAAGTTTCATTAAAAGGCAAAACGCAGGGAAGTTCAGTCGCGAATGTCCTCAGATCCTGTAGTATCCAGAGATTTCTCTGTTTCCTCGGGTGAGGGTTCGAGGTTCAGGTAACGCGCAGCTTTCTCGGCGATCCGGGCAAACACAGGAGCAGCAACCAGGCCACCATAGTTTCCTCCCGGTTGTGTCACCGCCTCGTCAAACATGACCAGAGCGACGAACTCTGGTTTGTCCGCGGGCATGAACCCAGCGAAAGAGACGATGTATTTCCCTCTCTCGTAGCCGCCATTCGGGCTGACTTTTTGGGCGGTACCAGTTTTTCCCGCAACTTTGAATCCCGGAACTGCGGCAAGCTTTGCGGTTCCTTTCTTTTCGGTGACTGCCACCATCATGTCACGCAATTGAGCCGCAACATTCTCCGGAATCACCCGGCGAACCTCCACGGGCGGAAAGCTAGTAACCGTGACGCCGCTTTCATCAGTTACATCGTGAATGATCTGTGGCATCATCAACTTACCGCCATTTGCGACTACAGAAGTGGCTGCGACGATCTGGAGTGGCGTCACCGCCACCCCGTGCCCCATCGGGAACTGGACGATCGAGACCTTGCTCCAGCGGTGAGGCGGATGCACGACACCACCGATCTCACCGGGAAGATTGATTCCGGTCCGTTCACCAAAACCAAAACGCCGGATGTAGCTGTGGAGACGCTGATCACCGAGCTGGATCGCCATCTTGGCTACGCCGATGTTGCTCGACTTCACGATGATCTCTTTGACCGTCAAACTCCCGTAGGGATGGTGGTCATGAAGCGTCCGCCCCCCAAATCTGTAACTACCGTTCTCACAAAAGATCACCGTCTCGGGCGTGACCAGCTTCTCGCTGAGAGCAGCTCCGGTAGGAACGATTTTAAACGTGGACCCAGGCTCGACCATGCTCATGATCGCTGGGTTCTTCCGGCTCTCCGGCTTCACGCCATCCTGCTCATTGAGGTTGAAATGAGGGCGGTTTGCGAGCGCGAGAATCTCTCCAGTTTGCGGCCGCATGAGGATGCAGGTCGCCATCTTCGGCCGGTACTGTTTGCAGGCAGCGTCGAGCTCTGCTTCGACAATGGTTTGGAGTCCCATGTCGATCGTCAGCCGCACATTCGCCCCGTTGCGCGGAGGGCGCTCCTGTCCGCGATACGCGACAATCTCCTTCATCCGAGCATCACGCTCCGTGTACCGGAAGCCGTCATGCCCGCGCAGGTAATCGTCCATCACCCGTTCAATCCCTTCCACCCCACGATTTGCATGATTCAGGAACCCGAGCACATGGCACAGCATTCCGGCATTCGGATAGACGCGGATAGAATCCTGCTCAAAGAAGATACCGCGTAGTTTCGCCTCGGCCATTTTATCCTGAATCGCTGTCGCCACCAACTCGGGTACGTTCTTCTTCAGAACGATGTACTGGGAGGGCAACTCCATGCCGGCCCTCTTTGAGAAGTACTTGCGCTGCAGTTTCTCCAGCAGGACGGCTTCGTCCATTTCAAGAGGCTTTGCCAGCATGCTCGCCAGCAGAGCGTGATCCGCGATCAGTGAGCCATCCGCAACCACCGTCTTCACTGGCTCGTTCTGAGCCAGAGGAAGACTGTGAATATCGAGAATGGAGCCACGCCGGGCATAAATCGTCTGCCTGGCGCCATGGTTCTCGGCAGCCAAAGCGGCATACTCCTCATGTTTGGTGACCTGAAGGTGCACCAGACGGAAGGAGAATCCCGTAAAGACACAAGCCAGGGTACAGCAGGCGATTGCCGCCCGCCCTCTCGACGTAACTGCCATTTGGATTGGTTAGGGCCGGGTGTTTGCCACCGCGCGCAGTTCGCTCATCTCAGTGGGCACTACGCGGTCCCCCACCAGCACCAGTCGCTCACGGGTAATCTCGGTGTACTCAGCCAGAAAACGCCGATCCGTCTCACGTCGTGTCCGCAGGGCATGAATCGACGAAAGCATCGCAATCCGCGATTGAACGACTTCGTTCTGGTTCTGAAGCTCAACCAACTCCTTCTCCAGTTGCTTGATCCTTGCACCACGAGTGTGGAGCTGGTTCTTGCAATAGACATAGTACAGGCCTGCGCTGGCAACGAACGTGGCGAGTACGATCCAAGTTGCCCACGAGGCGATTGGCAGGACGTTTGCGTGGCGGCGGCGATTGGCAGACATGATTGTTCTCGGGTTTGGGTTAGCGGCGGGGCGGGAGTTTTTCGGCGACACGGAGCTTGGCGCTGCGTGCGCGCGGGTTTGCCTGTTGCTCGGCTTCGCTGGGGGCGATGGCCTTTGTGGGAGTCAGGCGAAAGGTGTAGTCTGGGTTGGGCCGGGGTGCGGGCCACTCGGGGCGATCAAGCCATTCCACGGCGCGGGCCTTGAAGAACTGCTTTACGATCCGGTCCTCGAGGGAGTGGAAGGTAATCACCGCAAACCGGCCGCCGGGAGCGAGTCGCTGGGTAAACAGCTCAAGTGCCTCGGAGAGCACGTCGAGCTCGCGGTTCACAGCGATCCGGAGCGCTTGGAAAACGCGGGTAGCTGGATGCGTTTTGCCGCGGCGCGGAATGATCTTCTCAATAGCGTTCGCGAGCTGAAGGGTGGTTGTGAACGGCTCAACCTGCCGGTCACGAACCAGCCGGGCGGCGATTTTCCGCGCGGCAGGCTCTTCTCCGTAGGTCTTGAAGATGCGCTCCAGCTGCTCCGCGGCCATGGTATTGACCAGGGAAGCAGCGGTGACGGGCGCGTCCGGATTCATCCGCATGTCGAGCGGTCCCTCACGCTGGAATGAAAACCCGCGTTCGGGGGTATCGATCTGGTGGGAGGAAATCCCTAGATCCAGAAGGGCACCATCGATCTGCCCGATCTCCAGACGGTCGAGCACCTCCCCCACCTGGGAAAAGGAGGCACGCACCGGTTGGAAGCGGTCTCCATAAGAGGCGAGCTTGCGGCTGGCAAAGGCAATAGCTTCGGGATCCTGATCCAGACCGATCACACGAGCGCCAGCTTCGAGCAGTGCTCCGGTATGACCGCCGCCGCCGAGAGTACCATCAACGAACAGCTTGCCCGGGGCAGGTTGGAGCGCCTCGATGGTTTCCGCCAACAGCACTGACTCGTGGTATTCGTAGCGGCTCATGGTTTTCGAAGACGCCTGGGCGCCTTCCTCGGGGTAGTCGTTTGCCGCGATCATAGGCCGATTAGATCGGCCACCCGGTCAAAGGTGGCAGCCTCCGCTTGTTTGGTGGCTTCCCATGCCTCACGGTTCCAGAGTTCAAAAGTGTCGTGTGCGCCGATCAGGCAGATCTCCCCACGAAGGTTGAGTTGTTCACAAAATTCCTCCGGGACGACGAACCGTCCCTGCTTGTCGGTAACGATCTGCTTTGAGCGGGAGTAAAACTGACGTAGAAAAATTGCCCGGTCCTTTGGGGTAATTGCCGGATTGTTTGCGATCTTTTCTCCCACTGCGCGGAACTGGGCGGTGGGCATGGCCCGCAGGAAAGCGCCGGTGCGGTCAGGCATAAGGAAGAACTCATCTGCCTCCCCGCTTCTCCATCTTGAGGGGATGGTGATCCGGTTTTTGCCGTCCAGCGCATGACAGAATTCGCCCGAGAAGATCGGCGCGGGGTTCTGTTCGGCGGACATAAAAGCGGCAGGTTTTCAAAGTTATTCCAAAGCGCTCCAAAACGCCCCACTTTGTGCCACCAGCCCCCCAAAGCGGTCAAAAGTTTTACCCCAACTATTTTTTCTCTCAGGGTAAGCTTTCTTATTGCCTCCACCTCCACATCCCTGCCGCCTTGATTTTATCAGCATCACACAAGCACACCACCATACATCCTTGATTTCATCAGTGTTCCCCTTTGATATGCAATCCAAACACCCATATTTTCAACGTTCCACACATCACCCCTACTTCCACCCTGATAGCGGTCAAAAAAATGGAATCAGAGCAAGTCCCTTCGAGTGCAATCCAAGTAGTTCCCAGCAATTCGCAGCAACTCACACGAAATTGGTAGTAACTCACAAGTTATTCACAAGCTATCCAAGGGGCTGTGGACAAAGTTCTGCGAATAACTCGACCAGTGGAGGAAAGTGGGGCGGCATTTCCCACTCTGGCCCCACCCGCTCACCCCTCCGATCGCAAAACGGTGGAACAGGATGCTCCACAACGCCCCACAGCGGGCATTTCTAACAGAGATCCGGCCTCAGGTGGATACCTACCTGCCTTTCGCCAATTGAAATCAGATTCCAAGCATCACGCCCCGCCAATGGAGCAAAAGGTTGAGAGACGAGCGCTCCTCTGGATGGATGCCCGAGGCCCGGATGAGGCGACGGATTCCCGTTTTACAATCTAGATGCGGGAATTCCCCGCTCGTGACCGGCAACTTGTCGCCCGCAACCGGGAATTTCTCGCTCACGAGCGGTCCGATGTCGCTCGTAAGCGAGAAATTCCCGGCGCTGAGCGGCCCGATGTCCCTGGTGAACAGGGCGATGCCGCTCGAAAGATCCAGCATCACGCGTCTAAGGATTCTCCCACTCTCCTACCCCGCCACCGCCCCTTCGCCTTCCACCCCGAGGAAGCTATTCGCACAAAGCCCGGCATAAATCCCGCCCTGTGCCACGAGTTCCTCGTGCCGGCCCCGCTCTACGATTCGGCCCCGATCGAGGACGAGAATCTGGTCGGCGTTCCGCACAGTGGAGAGTCGGTGAGCGATGACGAAACTCGTCCGTTGCACCATCAACCGGTCGAGGGCTTCCTGAATCAGCCGCTCAGTCTGGGTATCGACGCTCGCCGTAGCCTCATCGAGAACTAAAATTGGCGGATCTTTCAGGAGGGCTCGGGCGATGGAAACACGCTGTTTTTCACCGACGCTCAACTTCACCCCACGTTCCCCCACCACGGTATCCAGCCCCTCGGGCAGGCGTTCAATAAACTCCCGGGCATTTGCTGCGGCGAGGACTTCCCAGAGTTCCTCTTCCGTCGCAGTCGGTTTTCCGAGGCGAAGGTTATCACGGACCGAGCCGTTGAAGAGGAAACTCTCCTGAGTGACCATACCCACTGCAGTCCGGAGCGCGCTCTTGGAATAGTCTCGGAGCGGTTTCCCATCGATTGCGATCTCGCCGCTGTCGTACTCGTAGAAGCGTGTCAGCAGATTAACGAGCGTTGATTTTCCAGCCCCGGTGTGCCCCACGAGAGCCACGGTTTCGCCTGGCCGCGCATGGAGAGTGATGTGATGAAGCACCGGTATCTCGTCGCTGTAGGAGAAGCCGACATTCTGGAACCGCACGTCCCCCTTGATATTCACCGCTTCATCCGGGTCGATACGCCCCGGTTCGGCCGGAGTATCCAAAATCTCGAAGACCCGCTCACCGGCAGCCCGGCCGGATTGCATCAGCTGATTGAGACTGTGCAGCTTTCCGATTGGCTCATAAAGGAAGGCCGTAAGGAGGAGCAGTTTGGTGAGTTCGCCCACGCTGATCGATCCATCCAAAACCGCCTGCCCGCCAAAACCGACGATCAGCACCATGCCAGCGGCGCTGAAGAAATTCATGGACGGGTGGTACACGGCCCAGACACGCATCACAACCAGCGTCGCTTGCCGGAGTTGGTCGCTGACACTGTTGAAATGAGCATGTTCCTCGCGCTCACGCACGTAGGTTTTGATCTGCC
Organism: uncultured Verrucomicrobiales bacterium; assembly: GCA_966251085.1. Classification (GTDB taxonomy): domain Bacteria; phylum Verrucomicrobiota; class Verrucomicrobiia; order Chthoniobacterales; family Chthoniobacteraceae; genus CBINJX01. Next base: position 3,079 of record CBINJX010000081.1, on the reverse strand, counting down.
GGATGCCAGCAAGATTGTCGTGCAGGAGGGAATTCATCGCAGAGGAAGCCTTCCGCTGGAGTCGGTAGCGACGATGGGCGGTCAATGTGTAAGCCAGAGCCCCCGCCACCAGGAACGGAAGTGGGATCAAGGCCAGCACTGCGAGCTTCGGACTAGTGTAGAACATTAGTCCGGCGACGAAGATAATCTGCAGAACGGCTACGAGCCCCTGCTCGATACCGTCGATGAGCACCCTCTCTACAGAGGTCACATCCTCCAGCAATCGGGTCATGATATCCCCTGTTGCACGGTCATCGAACCACTTCAGCGGAAGATTCTGGATGTGCGCGTAGAGATCACTGCGCAGATCGAAGATCACCTTCTGCTCGAAGGTGTTGTTCAGGATGATCCGGATGGAGTTGAAGAGATCGCGGAGAAAAAACGCTCCGAGAGCCAGTAAAGAGTAGCCGATCAGGTTATCCCGTTTGCCGGCGCGGACTTCGTCCACGATCCACTGCGTGACATTCGGGAAAACGAAAAGCATCGCAGTGGTAAGGATGGCACACGCGATGGTGCCCGCCGCCCAACCCGGATAGCGGCGGACGTAGGCAAATACTCGGAAAACGGTCTTCATTCGGAAACCGTCAATGAACGGCGGACGGACGCCGGATGCAAGTGAGTGGAGCTGAGTACGAAAAACAGCCAGCCATGGAGGCAGCAAAAGAGGCGCAAAGTTCTCCTTTGCGCCTCTTTCCACCAAAATCCCGAAAACCAATGAGTGCCGGGCTGCCCCTGAGCCGCGCTCTCCCATCCCTCAACCCGCAGCACTCAATCCTCAACCGTCCTCAAATCACCTCAAACTGACTCATCAGCCGGAACATCGCGTAACGCTCGTCGATGTCGTTCTGAGTGAGCGTCTTTAGGCGCTCGAGGCTGAAGGCTTCCACGTTGAAACTCGCCAGCACGCTGCCGTACACCACCGCCTTGCGGAGCGTGTCGAAGGTCACCTCGCCATTGCTCTGCACGGCCAGATACCCGGCAAGACCACCTGCGAAGGTGTCGCCGGCACCGGTCGGATCGTGGATGTCTTCCAGCGGATAAGCGCCGCAGGAGAAGAACTTGCCGTCACCGAAAAGGAGGCAGCCATGTTCACCCTTCTTGATCGCCACGTATTTTGGACCGAGTTCGCGGATTCTCGCGCCAGCCTTGATCAGGCTCGTTTCTCCCGTGAACTGACGCGCCTCGCTATCGTTCAGGATCAGCATGTCCACCCGCTTTAGCAGGGCGAGCAGGTCGTCCTTCGCGATGTTGATCCAGAGATCCATCGTGTCCGCGATGACAAACCGCGGCTTCTTCATCTGGTCGAGCACGTGGCTCTGGAGCTTCGGCGCGATGTTCGCGAGCAGCACGTACGGCGTATCCGTGTATGCGGCGGGCAGCGTCGGATTGAAATGCTCGAAGACGTTCAGCTCCACGCTGCGAGTCTCACGGGTATTGAGATCCCACATGTATTCGCCGGACCAGCGGAAGGTTTTGCCGGGAACGATCTGGAGTCCCTCGAGATGAATACTCCGGGAGCGGAGATACTCGATGTGCTCCTTCGGAAAGTCTTCACCGACTACACCCACGAAGCTAACCGGCGAGAAGAAGCTCGCACCAACCGCAGCATAGGAAGCGGAGCCGCCCAGCAGGTCGGCATGTTCTTCGACGGGGGTCTTGACGGTGTCTAACGCGATGGAACCAACAACGAGGACGGACATGAGAAAGAAAGGGTGATGTTACGGACTGCGAGGACGGACGGCTCCCGTCGAGGAGCGCGGATTCAAGACTTAAAACTCAACCCTGAAAACTTAAAACTCGCGCCTTTGCCTCACGACAATATGCAGCGATATCAGGCGCCTGCAGGATTCCGGAGACGATCACCACCCTGCGCGCTCCCGCGGCGAGCACCTGCTCAAGGTTCTCGAGCTTGATACCGCCGATGCAGAAGATTGGGATCTGCACCAGCTCATGGACACGCCGGATCTCTTCCAGGCCAATTGCAGGACGGCCGGGTTTTGTTGGAGTCACAAACAGCGGACCGAACCCGATGTAGTCCGCACCTGCCTCCTGCGCGGCAACAGCTTGATCGACGGAGTGGGTCGATTTCCCAATGATCACGGGCGGGACCTCCCCTGCCAGCGCTCGGCCAGCGCGCCAGCGGGCATCGTCCACCGCCAAATCGTCCTGCCCTACGTGCGCCCCCTGGGCTCCGATTGCGGGCACGAGTTCCGGGAAGTCATTGATGATCAGCGGTATGCCCGCCTCTTCGGTCAACGGGACAAGGCGGTTGGCGACTTCCTCGATCTGGAACTCATCCATCCCCTTTGCGCGAAGCTGAAGGACATCCACTCCACCTGCGATCATCTGCTCGGTGACGGTTTCGGCGCGCTCGGGCGCGACGTATCCGAGATCGAGGATTCCATAGAGGCGGGCTTCGGAGAGTGGCTTCATCGCCCGCAGCGCGAGCGGCGTGGTGTCGCGATCGGCGTTGAGGAACACGCCCGGGAACACCTCGCAAGTGTGTCTGATGTGCGAATTGCGCCGTTCGCGGCGGGGTTCATGCTATCGTTACACGTCCGACATATGGAGTTTCGATACCCGCTGCTGCAAATCAGCGCTGTTGTTCTGGCTGCTGGATCTGTCATCGCCACGCCCTTGGGCACTGTCACTGAGCGAATTGCCATCGATCAGTTCGGTTATCTTCCGGACTCAACCAAGCAGGCCGTGATCTCCGATCCGCAGACCGGATTCAATGCCTCCGAGTCTTATACACCAGGTGGAACACTGGAGGTACGGCGCTGGGATAATAACGACGTCGTCTTCACCGGTTCCCCCGAAGCGTGGAGGTCCGGACAGACGCACGATCAATCGGGAGACAAGGTCTGGTGGTTTGACTTCAGCAGCCTGAACCGCTGGGGAACATTCTACATTTACGACAGCAGCACCGGCCGGCGTTCGTTTCTGTTCCGGATTGGACAGGACGTGTATTACCACGCCCTGCGAGAAGCGGTTCGCGTTTTCTATTACCAGCGGAGTGGTTTCGCAAAGACCGCGCCGT
>CBINJX010000080.1:0-10521 GCA_966251085.1 uncultured Verrucomicrobiales bacterium | reverse complement strand
AGAGCAAGGGTGACGAGAGAGAGGAGTAACTTCATAACTAAGTGGGAGTGATTGGCCTGAGCTATTTGAGCGAATTGAGGAAAGCCATGACGTCTTCAAACTCCTGAGGCTTCAGGATCAGGCGCATGGGGGGCATTGGTGAGATGGGCGTGGCTGTGTAGCCATCCGCGAGTTTTGCGTTAGGCTCGACAAGGCTTTCGAGGAGGTAGGCCGCATCCTTTCGACTGGCGATGCCATCCAGCGCGGGGCCGACTGTGCTGCCTTTGCCGCCGAGAGCATGACAGTTCACACATGCAGCGACGGAATGTTTCCAGAAGATCTCTTCGCCGCGTTTGACTACGCCAGCGGAGACGATCTCGGACTCCGTTTCAGGGATCAGTTCGCAGAGTTTCACATCGTCGAAATAGCTTTCGCCCTGACCGCTGTGCGAGATGGAGATGCTCGCTTTCGGATTATTACCGGTCTTGTAGGTGGTCTCGACGAATGTCCAATCCACGTTGCGGAGGAAGCGTTCCGTTTCCACGCGGGTACCACGATTGCCGCGCTGGTTACCAGCTGCTCCGATGCTGAGGGCGACCCCGCGACCGTTGAACCTCGTGCTGCCAAAGTTCGAAACCTTCACCCAGCCGCTAAGCCGGTATTCGGTATTCGGTTTGAGGTCCACCTCCACATTCAGGATGGAACCACCCATTCCCTCGGCAGTGCACATCAAGGCCTTGGAACCGCCACGCACAGTGCCAGCAGCGTCGGTGATTGCCCACTTCGCCGGAGTCCTGTCGGCACCCGGTCCACCAAAGCCGGGCCGACCAAAGAACTCCCGGCGTCTCCAGCCTTCCGGCAAACCGTCCGCACCGGTCATTTCAAAGCCATCGCTGGGCAGCAGGTTCGGCCCGTCCTTGTAAGCTTCCGCCTTGTGCCTCCTCATGAGGATGCGGTTCGCCTCGTGGAGCCATTCGTCCTTCCGGTTTGCATCATCCACGGCGAGCTTTTTCACGAGAGTCTGGATCTCTGGCGTGGTCGAGAACTCCGATAATTTCAGCAGCGCGGCGAGCCGGGTGACGGGATCAGGATCGCTCACGATGCCGGAGCCGAAATAGAGTTTCTGCCCCGTGGCGTCTGCCGGCAGCGCGCGAACCGCGTTGCGCCGAAGGCGCGCGTCTTTGGCGAACAACGCGGCATTGAAGGTAGCTTCATCCAAGGCATTCAGCCCCTGCAGCGTCCACAAGGCATGTAATGCGCCAACCGCGCCGTCATTGGCGAGCACGAGCTTCTTCAGCCCGGCGACCGCGGCCGTTTGTTTGCCTTCCACCAGCAGGCGCTGAGCGGAGAGGCGGCGTTCCTGGATGTCGGAATTCAGTGCTGCAGTGAGTTGCGCAGAGTCTTCCGGATTCAGCTTCTGCAAAGCAGCTGGGTCTTTCGCTTCGTTCCACACAATCCGATAAATGCGACCCCGTGAGTGGTCTCGCAGTTCATTCTCATGCGCTCCGCCGGGACCGGTCTTTGCATTATATCCGCCGCTGCGCTCGCTGGGTGTGGGGTTGTGCTGGATGATGAAATTCTGCCAGTCGGCAAACCACACCGCGCCATCCGGGCCAACCTCCGCAAAAACTGGCGACATCCACTCGTCGCTGCTCGCCACGAGGTTAAACCCATCGTCCGCCGTTGCACCCGAACCATCCGGCTTCACGTCCATGAGGGTAATCACCTTCATCGTCGGTTCGCAGACCATCGCCTTCCCTTGCAGTCGAGCGGGAAGTTTGGAGGATTCGATGAAATTGCTGCCGGCTGCGGCGGTATAACCACCGAAGACGTCGACCTGACGGAAGTTAGGCGTGATCGTGTGAACCTTCTCCTCCGTGTTGATTTTCTTCGCCGTCATTATCCGCATGCCAGGAGGAACATGGGTCGCCGGGATGCCACCGTAGAAGATGGGGGCTCCATTCGCTGTGCCGCCGAACTGATCGCCCGCCGCATTCGCGCTATGCGCCCACGAATTGTTCGTGAACTGGTGCAGAAAATCCAGAGCCGAGCCGTCCGCCTTGAAGCGGTAAGTGCCTTGCATGAACTTCTTTTGCTGCCCGCCAACATTGCCATCGAAGCCCGAGTAGCCGACGCAGCCATAGAACCAGTTGTCGATTCCGTAGCGCAAGTTATTCGCCTGCGCATGGGTGTCGCCGATACCCCAGCCCGTCATGATATCCTGACGCACGTCGGCTTTGTCATCGCCGTCGGTGTCTTTCAGAAACAGCAGACGCGGTGGCTGTGAAACAATGACACCGCCGTTCGCAAAGGTGAGGCTCGTCGGGATATTCAGATTCTCGGCGAAAACGGTGAACTTGTCCGCCTTGCCGTCGCCATCCGTATCCTCGCAGATTTTGATGCGGTCGTTGCCTTGTCCGCCGGGGACCACGCCGTGGGGATAGTCACTCGTCTCTGCCACCCAGCAGCGGCCGCGTGCGTCCCATGCCATCGCGATTGGTTTGGAAATGTCCGGCTCCGCGGCGAAGAGTTCGAGCCGCAGATCCGGCGCAACCTGCGTTCTCTCCATGCTTCCCTTCACGCTCAGCGGATGCTGGAAGGTGAGTGGTTGCGGGCGGCGCTCGTAGTTGGCGACGTTGCCGTTTGCGGACCGCTCCTCTGGTTCGCGGTTCTTGAGAAACTGCTCCCATTCCACCCGGCGTTGCGGGCCCGCGGCGGTCAGCAGTTTTTCTTTCAACGGTTTCAGGAATTCTTCCGACGCCGTATTTCCACTAACGGGTGCAAAGTCTGCAGTGACGACTTTCGACGCTGCTACTCCAGCCAACGCGGGAAAACTTGCGGCAGGAGCATCGAGAAGCACCACGTCAAACTTCGCGATCCACTCCGGTGTGACGAGTGCAGGGTCTGCCGCGTAATCGAACCACAGTCCATCGCGCCCGAAATCCCGCATGAGAATGTGGCAGTGCTGTCGCCCTCCGGATTCCTCCGAGCCAAGAAAAAGCACCCGGATCGCACCGCTATTCGAGGATGTCTTGCTATCGGGAGACGCACTTTGAACAGGTTCGGGGAGCTTAGCCTGAGCGGGTGCTGAAGGCGTCTCTGCAGCTGCTTTGCGTTTCACGACGATTTCCTCTTTCGCAAAATCGCCGACTTCGCGTGTCAGCTTCATTTCATTTCCCGAAATCGTGCCCGTATAGGAGATGCGAATCTCGTTGTCCTGAAACTTCAGCATCTCGACGAACGACACCTTGTCGGCATCCACTTTGCCTTCCATCAACTCCACCTCGCGCTTCTGTCCGCGCATTACGGCGTCAGCCTTGCCTGTCAGCTTCTGGCCATCCTGTATGAAGTGAAACGTGTATTTCTGCGGGCCGACCTGTGATTCAAACTCCGTCTCCCAATCCCCGGTGACTTCCGCTGCCGTAGGAGCCGTAGCGACCGGTGCTGAAGGGGAAGCTGGAGCAGCTGTTGCCTGAAACACAAGCGGTGCGAACTCGCGCAGGCTGCGCCGCCAGGATTGCCATTCGTGGGCCGTGTCCGGGGAGACGTAGAATACGCTGTTCACACCCGCTTGTTTCAGATCTTCGGTAGCTGCCTTCGGATCACCTCCGCGATTGTTTCCGAGTTCACGGCTGCCGTAGCTGACGAAGACGAGTTTGTTCTTCTCTTTGAATGCAGTCATGTCGGGAATGTCTTCCGGACGAATGCTCCCGCCGCTGAAAAGGCCGATACGCGAGAAGGTATCGAGATGTTTCCAGGTACTCGCCTTGGTTTCCATGCCACCCATGGAAAGGCCAGCCATCGCGCGATTCGGTTGATCCGTGAGCGTTCGGAAATTCGCGTCGACATAGGGGATCAGCTCATCGAGGAGGACCGTCTGGAACTTCTCGATTTTGAAATCTCGGATGCCGCCGAACTTGATATCATTCGTCATCCCGTAGGTCATCACGATGATGAACGGCTTGGCTTTCCCTTCGGCGATCAGGTTGTCCATGATCAAACCGGCATGGCCTTGGGCGCCCCATCCGTATTCGTTCTCTCCATACCCATGCTGTAGATATAGGACAGGATAGCGTTGATCTAAATTCTGATCATAACCCGGCGGCGTGTATACAAACGCGCGGCGCTCCGAGTCAGTGCTTTTTGAATGGAAGAAAACCTCCCGCAACTGACCATGCGGCACATTTTTCAGCGCATAGAAATCTTGGTCATGCGCGGGAACCTCGACGCCGCTGCCCCAGCGGTTTGCGCCGAAGAAATACCTGCTGTTGGGATCGGGGACTTCGGCTCCGTCGATTTTGATCATGTAATAGTGAAAGCCTTCATCCAGGGGTCGCGTGTAACCAGTCCAGGCGCCGTCCTCACCTTTCACGAAGGTGCTGCTGTCTCTAAATGTGCACGATACGCTTTGAGCGTTGGGTGCAACGATACGGAACTTGACCCGCCCTTCGGAGTTCACCTGCGGATACTCTTTTCCGGGCTGGTTGGTGGATGCGGGCTTCCAGTCGTCCACTGGCGGTTTGTCCTGCGCCAGACATAGATGGCAGGACAGGAACGCGGCGAACGCAACGGCTGTCAGTTTGGTTATCATGGGTTGGTGGGGGAAAGGGGGAGGGAGGGAGTCTCGTGTCAGCGCGACACGTCTGATGCAGGTCTCGATTTGTGGCCCTCATACAGGGCACGGATTTCGGATGGTGGTAGCGCTCTGGTAAACAGGCAGAACTCGTCCATCGCACCGCTGAAATTCCGAATCATGAATGGGTCGCTTCTTGGAAAACCGCGTCCGTTCCAGTTGCCCAACTCGGCGGTGCTGATGTGAAAAGGCGGGAGAATCTTGAGCGCTTCTTCGCTCACCATCTGGCCATCGAGATAGTGTGATACCCGATTCGTCTTCCCATCGAGCACCACAGCCAGATGCAGCCACATACCGAATTGATCGCGAGTGAGCACGGGATGACTAGTCACGATCTGGTAGTTCCCCGAGCCCTTACCAATCACCGTCAAGGCTAATACGCCGTCGTCGCGAATCAGCCAATGCAGCGTGCCCGGATCGAAGCCATCGGACATGAAGAGAGAATTGACCTGGCGATCCAGTCCCTGGACGCGCACCCAGGCTGCCAGCGTCACGGATTCAAATTCACCGGGCACATGCACACGTACGCGGTCGCTCACTCCGCGGAATTCGAGCGCTGATTTCGTCGGCCAGCGGCCTTGCACCCATTGACAGCCGACGATGGTGCCGTCGGCGATGAAAGCGCCCTCCTTGCTCACGTTGTGCAGGCGCCAATCGGAGGGGGCCGCGTGCTCGAAATCGAAATGCACCAGCAACGAAGGGTCATCGTTCAGCCGTTGGCTGGCCTCTCGCCAGTCTTCGTAGCGTGATGATTCGGCGGCTACTGACTTCTTCTGCAGGTCAAACAGTGAGGCGAACCTCGCTGCATTTGCGGTAATGCGGCGCAGCGAGCGCGATTGTCCGGCCACAGCCCCCGTGCCCTCCTGCAGGTTCTGTTTCGCGCTACCAGTAGCTGAGGAACATTCCACGCTGCCTTTGAAAACGTGCACCTCCGCAGCCCGTTCCTTGGCGTCGAGACCAAACACCGTGCCGAGATCGGTAACAATCATTTGCCGTGTTCGAATCTGAAACCCGCGCGCCTGCGGCGGCACCTCGGCCGTGAGGCGTCCGAGTGGGAGAGACGCCTCGCTCGGTGAAATGATCTGCAACTCGGCCGGCCCCTCGATCACCACCCGCGCACCACTATAAAAGACTATCTGAGCCAGCCCGGATTTCAGTCGCAACAAGCGAGGCTCAATCGGCGCGCCCAGTCGCGGCGCCTCTTCCTCGGAGCTCCATTGTGCATCCACCACCTTATTCAGCATGGCCACGGCATTACTTGTTGCACCTTTAGGTGTGTCCCTCCGCGAAACGTCCCATCCCCACCAGCCACCCGCCAGCAAGGTCAGACACGCAGCCAGTGCCATCACCCAGCTGACCGCTCGCCGCGAAGGCTGCGCGGACGAAAGCGGCACCACATTCTGTAGATCGACGTTTGTTTCCTGTGATGTGGCGACAAAAAGGTCCGGATCGGAAGCGAGTCGCGCATGCAATTCAACGCGAAGAATGTATTCGTCGCGAGCCGCTGGGTCGCTTCGGAGTAGTGCGTTCAGAGCGCGCGCCTGTTCCTCCGAAGCCGTGCCATGGCAGACATCCGCCACCGCCTCATCGAACTCCCGCGAAGGAAAACCCAGCTTCATGGCGTGACCTCGTCAGGCTTTGCTGCGTTTTTGATGCAGGTCTGAAGGGCAAGGCGAACGCGCTGCAGCATCTTGTAAGTAGCCGCGACGGTTCGCCCCGTATCCGTCGCCAGTTTCTCTATCCCGGTGCGCTGGTAGTAATATCCCTCGATCAGTGAGAACTGATCCTTGGGAAGTTTCCCAAGGCATCCCTCCAGATGTGCGAGGCGCCCGTCGAGCTCTGGCCTCAACTCCTCACGACGCAGCGTCAACTCCTCAGCCAAGCCATTTTCCAGCAAAACTTGCCAGCGCTGTCGTCTTTCGAGCCATTGCCGGGTTTTATTGAGCGCGAACCGGCAAGCCCAAGGCGTAAACGGTAGATCCGGATCGTAGGTATCAAATTTCTCCCAAAGCACCAGCGCTGTCTGCTGCACAATGTCCTCCGCGTCCGTTACATTCGGCACCATCGTAGCCACGTAGCGAAAAATCTCGCGCTCGCTACGCAGAAACAAGGAAAGAAACTGCTGCTGTGCGGCGGCGCGATCGTTTAACGGTGATTCTGAAGGGGGTACCACGGTGGTCTTACATCTACTTCCGGTAAGCAGCCAGATTTGGACACGGAATCTGAATTTATTTTGATCAAAAGTTCGGTCGCATTAACCGGAACTCGGGTCAACCCGACGGCTGATTGACTCCGCTCAGTGACAGGAAGTCGAGTCTCGGCGTGGTGATGGCGTGCGTTCTAAACCGATAAGGACCTACTGCGAACTGGAAGAGGCAGGGGAGGGGGATGATGCGGAGGGTGAAGACCGAGTTAAGCGTCAGCGCTCGTGCTTACGACCGCATCCTGAAGGTTTCCCGTACGATTGCAAATCTCGCCGGGAGCGAGCAGGGCAGGCCGACCATGTGGCCGAGGCGATCTGGGATTGGACGCTGGATCGGAGTATGTGGAGTTGAGGGATTACAGATCGGCAGCTGAGATCTCGAAAACAAGAATGGCCCCAATTAGCAGCCAACAGCGCAAAACGGCGGCGTTCCCCGACTACCAGTCGATCCCGGACTATGCCGAAGGCGGCGTAGAAGCTGGGGCTGAGGCAACAAGTAGGCTACGACAATGAGTACGGCACTTGAAGAAACTCTGAGGCGGAAACGGTAAACTCCACTCACTACCCCAACCGATCTCTCAGCCGAGGCGGTCAAGGAAATCGCAGGAGCGATGAATGCACTTCTTGCCGATGTCTTCGCTCTCTAATAAGAGGGCGATCAAGTGGTGTCAGCGATCGGTCACCTTCTCCACAGACTCAGAAGCTGTAGCTTCTGGCAGCCGGTTCGCGTCCGTTGGTTGCGCGGTGACTGCAGAATCCTTCTTCGCCGCTTCGAACTTAGCCTCCATCTCCGAGTAGATTCGCGCAGTGAGGCCTTGCGGGTAGGCTGGATGCGGACTGTAGAGATCGTTGTGGCTCCGGCCGTCGATCAATTTGCATACTGCAGTGCTGTTTTTCGAACGTAGAAACTCTCGAAGAAGTTCGAAGCTTTCGTTCAGCCGGAACTGATCCTTGGAACCGCAGAACAAGTGAAGCTTACCCTCTAATTTCGGGGCCAGCGTGTCCCAGTTTTTATCCAGGGTCCGTCGAATGTCATAGCGCTGCCAGGCTTCGAGTACCTCGGGATTCAAGGCTCCGGTCTTGCGATTGAACATCTGCAGCGGACGCCCGTCGGGGCCTCGCGGACTCCATACCCATTCGAATGAGGCGAACTGGCCGCCATGTTCGCCAATGACTAGCTCCTGCCGGGCAAAATCTTCGAAACTTGCGACCCATTTTTCTCCCATGCGGACCAACTGCTTGGGTCTTCCGTCTGGTTCCCTGTAGGCGTTGTCGGTCGATCCAGGAGTCGCATTGATGCCGGTAAAATTTCGCAGGTCCACTGGGTCGGGGGCGGTAGACCACGTTCCGCCGAAGAATTCGGGATAGGTTACTTGCAGCCATAGTGTGCTCCAGCCTCCCGACGAGTGTCCTGTGAGGAATCGGGCATGTGGCTCCTTCACCAGTTGAAACTTCTGCTCGAGATGAGGGATGAACTCGGTCGTCAAGGCGCGCCCCCATGGGCCGTTGTTCACTGAGTCAGCAAACACGTGGTGGCCGCCCGGCGCCGAAGCATCGAGAAACACGTGGACCATTGCCGGCATCTTGCCGTCAGTCATTCGCTGCGCAGTTTGGGTTCCCTGCCACCAGGTTCCCAATGCGCTCCCTCCGAAACCGTGGACATGATAGACCGTCGGGATTTTGCCCTGTGATCGCGTGGCAAAATCCGGGGGCAGTGCAATAGCTGCACGCATCACGATGGGGCGCCCCCAGAACTCCGTCAGCGCAGGGCTTTGAAATTCCACTATCTTTACGGATTCGCTATCTGTCGGCCGTGGCTGTGGGCGGGGGCTGGATGAAAGCGTCAGGTCGATCGGCCCGCTGATTGCCGGATCCAGGTTCTTCAGCGGCTCAACATAGCTCTTAATGTCACCCTCGCCCTCACCGTCGTAGCTATAGCTATGATTCTGATCGAGGAGCGCCATCACTTGATAATTGCCGGACTTGGCTTGGGAGAATGGCTTTGGAAACGCCAGGATGTCGGGATCCAATTCGATTGTAGATCCAGGGGCAAAATGTTCGACCTCCATCGCCGCGACATAGGTGCTGCCAGGGATGAACCCTGTGCCGATGGTTGTGCGCGGGGTTGAATCGCTGGTCATGAAGACCAGCAAACGGCCGGCGGCACCGGCTGGCGCGGCCTGCTCGGAGAGCGTTATGCGAAATCGAATCGGGGACGTGTTCGGCGACTCTTGGGCGCGCGCAGGCGCGAAACAGAGCACAAGAGAAGCGGAGATTAGAGAGAGGAATCTGAGGGGGCTCACGGTAGCGCTGAGATTTGCCGCTTCGCGCCACCCAATACAAGAATCCGCGGGCCTGCTCCCCACAAATTTCCCAGAGAACACTTCCATGGCTCCCTTTTCCCATGGCTGCCGGATCGCAGGCCTTCCGTGATGGATCTGAGGTAACTCACGACTCGCATGGCATCCGTAGAGATGGAACGGGCATCAGCGACTGGGGTTCCGCTGTTTCTACTGGTACTCGCCGCATCTCTCACCACAGATGACACATCTTAGTGGAGCACGCCCGATAAGTCGTCGTGTGCACGGCATGAATGGCCATGCTACGGCGGTTTATAGTTGTACACCGAGTGCCGATGCTCGGTGGTGCCGGAGCGCTGCAGTCCCAGATCTGCTCGAATTATTTTTTCGCATTCTCTAAGCGTGCCAGCATGGAAATTAAAAGAATCGGCTCTCAAGCCTCCACTAAAGGACTGGCCGAATGGTTTACAGGAACAGTTCGCATCGACCCCCTGTTCCAGGCAACTGCTCCGGCTCGTGTGGCTGGAGCAAGCGTCACGTTTGAACCGGGCGCTCGCACTGCATGGCACACGCATCCACTCGGTCAAACCCTGATAGTCACAGCAGGGTGCGGCCGGGTACAACGCGAGGGTGGTCCTGTCGAGGAAATCCATCCCGGAGATGTGGTCTGGTTCCCGCCAGGAGAGAAGCACTGGCATGGAGCTGCGCCAACAACAGCCATGACCCACATCGCCATCCAGGAGGCGCTTGACGGAAAGGTTGTGGACTGGATGGAAAAGGTCAGCGACGAACAATACAGCGCCGGTGCAACGGCGAAAACCGACTGAGAACCGGAGGTAGATCATTTGTGTGCAACGGTCATGTATTGCGCGGGCGACGTTCGGGTCGAGAACGTGCCCGACGCAAATCCTGCCTGTTACCAAGCTCGCAAAGTCAGAGCCATTCGGAGCTGCATCATTTATTCATTCCAGAGAGAAACGTCCTTCTGAACTCTGTGCTGCTGCCGCCGTAGGCTTGAGGCCCGATTCATTCATTAACGGCTTTTTCTTATGCACTCCTATAACTCACTAATCTGGCTGGCTCTGGTGTTGCTTGTGCTGTGGATTGTGCTCCGAGTTGCGTTGGCGGCCACCGGCGGCGCTCTTCACCTGCTCTGGATCGGTTCAATCGTGTTCGCTCTCATTTGGCTTTTCCGTCACTTCACCGGGAAACACGCGCCGCCTCGGCGTTAAGCGGCTCACGGTTCCGTCATCCGTGGAGATACAGCGGGCTTCGGAGAGTATCCTCGTACTCACGCCGCCTGAAGTGGAGAGCGACTCCCTGGGGGGGAGTTGACCTGGGGATGCTGGGGCCTGCGATTGCGACATCAGATCCAACAATCGCCCCCGCTTCGTGAAGGATAATGC
>CBINJX010000079.1:0-10537 GCA_966251085.1 uncultured Verrucomicrobiales bacterium | reverse complement strand
CTCCTGAAGGCGCCACTGCAGCCATCGTGGGAGCCACTCCTGGTTGTTGGAACGAACACAGAGCGAGGAAGACGAAACCGGCTGCCCCTCAACAATCAAGGCAATGATTCGTTCCTCTCCCCCTGAGCGTTTGAAATTCCGAATATGTTCATCGATCTGCGCAGCGTGCGCAGAATGAGGTGAGACCACGACGAGCAGGTACCGGGCTCCAGAGACTGCCTCACCGAGATGGTCGAGATGCGCAGGATCGTTCGGGTCGGGAAAAGCTGTGATGTTTTCCGGAAGTGGGAATCCGTATTTCGTGACATGAACCGCCAGCGCCGCCGGGACTGGATAGCCATGCAGGGTGAAATACAACCAGTCACACCATGGCAGATCGTCCGGAACAAACGATATAAACGCCCAAGGAGTCTCCTGCAGATTCTCACTAGTCTGACTGGCTGCAGTAACGATGGACATTGGAAAAGACAATCAGCTCAGAACGGCTCCGTGTTGTATCACCTTCAGGATCAGCAAGATCAACACCCATTCCTGCCATCTACGTTTCTTCGCCATTTTCCGGGATGCAGGTGGAAATTCGGCACAGAATACTTCCGGCACTCCAACGTCTTCGCGATAGACTTCCGTACCAGACAACCGCTGAATTTGGAAATCGCAGTTAAGAACCGCGCACAGACAGATCGGAACGGGTCAGTGTGGCGATGCAGGAGCTGTTTACTGACTTCAGAGCACTGAGCACTGAGTACTTTCTTCACCTCCTTCACGCGCGCTCAGCTCGTTGCCTGCCCTCAACTTTGAACTTCCAGAGAAGCATCCACCTGACCGGAGTGCGACCCACCTGTTCAATGAGTCGCCGGTTTCGGTTCTCGGCTCAGAATTACGCCGCAATTTCACCCTGACTGAGCGCACCAAAGTGGCGGAGCGCTTCCACTACTCCCTTACTGCACTCCCCTCGCGCAACGTACCCGCCCGCCACTCTCACCATCTCTTTCACGGCATCCACGGAGTTACCCGGGCAGGCAACCCACCGGGCGTGCCGCCCGTCGAGCATCGGCAGATCGTTGTAATGGTCACCAGTGGCAAAGATATGCTCCCGGGAGATCCCAGTGAGTCGCCCCAGCTCGCTCAGGGCCGTTCCCTTGCTGAAATCCTCGTGACAGAACCGTGCGTAGATCGTGTTCCGCATGTACTGAAAACCCGGCACGCGCGCCCGTTCACGATCCAGGAACTCACAAATTTTGTCCATTTCCGGGTCGTTTTCCGCTGCAAGGCCAACCATCCGATCCCCTTCATAAATCGGATGCGCCTTTGCGTCACGTTCGAGGAACGCAAGGATATCATTCAGCAACTCCCCCGATCGCGCATACAGCTCGTCGTGAGCCTGATAGCAGCGCTGGTTCCAGTCGCCGTAGTCCTGCCATTTACCACCCGGCCCGCGATGGAAAACCTCCCGTTCGGCAGTCAGTACGAAATCCGGCTCGATGGGAAAGTTGAACTCCCGCAGTCCCTCTTCGATGTGCTGCAACTCACGCCCGGTATTCACCGCCCAGAGCACCCCGCGGGACCGCAGCTCCGTGAAGATATCAAAGAGAGCCTGAGTCACCGGAGGCACCGCAAAATGGTCTACCAGAGTTCCGTCGAAGTCCGTGCTCAGCAGTTTGATCATTCTCAATAGTCGGAATTGGATGTTGTCGAAAAAGAAATCGCCCGCAGTTGCCAGCTTGGTTTGAACTCTCAAGGTTCAAGGCTCAACCTGCAACTGCTATGAAAAGCGCATACGAACTCGCCATGGAGCGACTGGAGAAGCAGTCGCCCACCGCCAAGATCACGGAACAACAGAAAGCGGAGATCGCCGAGATCGATTCCACCTACAAAGCAAAGATCGCCGAAAAGGAGGTATTCCTGAAGGATCAGATCGCGAAGGCACAGGCCACGGGCAAGTACAACGAGGTCCTCGAACTCGAAGATCAGCTCGCACGCGAGATCCGCCGTCTGAATGACGATTGCGAGGAGAAAAAGGAGAAGGTACGTCAGCGGAAGGATTGATCGTCGTTTAGCTTTCTGTTGAGTCTTTTGGCAAGGATGCACCCTGCCGTGCGAGATCAGAAGAGGATCGGAATGATCAGGATCGCGACGATGTTGACGACCTTGATCATCGGGTTGATCGCCGGGCCGGAGGTATCCTTGTACGGATCACCTACCGTATCACCGGTCACACTGGCCTTATGGGCATCACTGCCCTTTCCGCCGTGATTCCCCTCTTCGATGAACTTCTTGGCATTATCCCATGCGCCACCGCTGCTGGTCATGGAGATACCCATGAACAGGCCCGTGACGATCGAACCCACCAACACGCCACCGAGGATTTTGGCTCCCTCGGCGCCGAGCATGGCAACGATCACCACGGCAAGCACAGGAAGTAGCGCCGGAACAATCATCTCCTTCAGCGCAGCCTTGGTCACGATATCGACGCAGGCCCCGTACTCGGGAGTGTCTTTGCCAGTGAGAATGCCTGGATGCGCGGCGATCTGACGGCGCACTTCGGTGACCACCGCACCAGCGGCGCGGCCGACTGCCTTCATACTGAAAGCACTGAAGAGATAAGGAAGCAGACCACCGATAAAGAGACCGATGATCACTCGCGGATCGGTGAGAGAGAAAGCAAGCGTCTGCTGAACCTGTTCCGCGGTGAGCTTCAGGCTGCTCGCTGGCGACAGGAGGTGATGCTTGAGATCCACATAGTAAGATCCAAACAGCACAATCGCAGCCAGACCGGCGCTCGCGATTGCGTACCCCTTCGTCACCGCTTTCATCGTATTGCCTACGGCATCCAGCTCATCGGTGATCGCACGCACTTCCTTTGGAAGACCGCTCATGACCGCGATACCGCCTGCATTATCGGTGATTGGTCCGAAGGCATCGAGTGAGATGATGATGCCCGCCATCGCGAGCATTGCCATTACCGCGATCGCAATACCGTAGAGCCCCGCACTGGCGTAGCTGACCCAGATCGCAAGACCGATACAGAGCACCGGAAGCGCGGTGGCCTGCTGCCCGACCGCGAGACCTGCGATGATATTTGTCGCGTGTCCGGTCTCGCTGGCAGTCGCAATCTTCCGTACCGGCGAGTACGCGGTGGAGGTGTAGTAGTTCGTAATAACAACGGCCGCGCCGGTCATCAGAAGACCAACGACCGAGGCAAAATAAATTCCGCCTGCCGAGTACTTCACTTCAAACCCGGTCAGCACATCCCGCAGTTCCAAGCCATTGGGGAACATGATCGCCGTAATCGGCCAGAAGACCACGGCAGAAATCGCGGCGCTGATCGCCACACCGAGCATCAGAGCGGCGGAAGGACCGACGCTGGTTCGGTTTACAAAGATGATTCCCGCAATCGAAGCCAGGATTGCAGCACCACCAAGGAGGAAGGGATAGACGACCGGAGCACCGGCACCCGCAGTAAGGAAACCGACGAGCACCGCACCGATCAGTGAGACTGCATACGTCTCAAACACATCTGCGGCCATACCTGCGCAGTCACCTACGTTATCGCCCACGTTGTCAGCGATCGTTGCCGGGTTGCGTGGATCATCCTCATCGAGGTTCGACTCCACCTTACCCACCAGATCAGCCCCGACATCGGCAGCCTTCGTGTAGATACCTCCACCCAGACGGGCGAAAACACTGATGAGACTTGCTCCGAGAGCAACCCCCACCAAGCTAGTGACCGCCTTCTCCGGACCGGATGCGGCATTCACCACAATATAGAATAAGCCGACGGAAAGGAGGGCGAGACCAACGACGAGCAGTCCGGTGACCGCACCACCATTGAAAGCAGCCTGTAGCGCCTTGTGCCGGTTCATCGTTGCCCCCTGTGCCGTACGAACATTGGCCATGACCGCGATACGCATGCCGATGAACCCCGCAGCAAGGGAACAGACCGCCCCTAGTACGAAACCGATGCCGGTGACGAAATCCTTGAAAATGAAGAGCAGGATCGTGATCACGACAGCGATGATGCTGATCGCGGTGACCTGACGGTTCAGGTAAGCCTTGGCGCCTTCTTCGATCGCGGATGCAATCATGCGCATCTTCTCGTTACCTGCAGGCGCGCTAATGATGTCCTTGATCAGGTAAAAGGCATAGCCGAGTCCGACCGCTCCACAGATCATGGCCAGGAAAAGGCCTGAACTCTCCAAAAATGTCGCGGCAAGGTGTAACATACGATAACTCCGATATGGGGAAAGCGCGGGAGTCTAGGAGTTTGGGTCAGGCTGGCAACGACTATTTCGCACACCGGAAGCGGACGGGTGTGTCAGGAGGAAAAGTCGCATCAGTTCCATAAGAATCGATTTCTCTCGTTTCTTAGTGTCCGCTGCTGGAGCCAAAATCTGTGCATGTTGTCACATACTCTTCAAGCCTCGCGAGAATAACCGCCCGGAGCTCGTCCTCCACAGTCGCCCCTCGGGCGAGAAACTCACGAAGGACCTTTTGAGCAGGAAAGTCCGAGTTCACCACCAGGATCGGTGCAGGATTTGAAAACGGCGCAGACTCCCCAGAGTCGATCCCCGCGTGCCAGCAGCCACCCTCGCACGTCCATGTCAGCGCACGTTCACCAGCCGGCTTGCCATAACAGAGCTGGAATCCGTGGATTGTGCCGTCGGCTTCGTACCAGATGTAGAGGTCGAAGTAGTCGTCAGTGAACCAGCGGCGGCGATGATTACCTGGCACCTGACGCGAAGGATATTCCTTTAGCACTGTGGTTGCTGTCCCTTTCGAACAGATCGGGCCGCCATGAAAAGACAAGCGCACAAGCAATGCGGCGCCGCACTCCAAAAGGCGCCCCGTCAGGCAACGCTTACGCCGTAGCCAGCAGACTCAGCACTGCCTTCTGCGCGTGCAGACGATTCTCGGCTTGATCGAAGATCGTCTTTGCGTGCGCTTCGAGTACTTCCTCGGTGATTTCCTTCCCGCGATACGCAGGAAGGCAGTGCATCACGAGCGCACCCGGCTTCGCCTCGGCGAGCACCTCGCCGTTGATCTGATAACGGGCGAGCTGCGCAAGACGGTAGGCGGCTTCGTCCTCCTTCCCCATGCTGATCCAGACGTCCGTATAGAGTACATCCGCGCCGCTTGCAGCAACGGAGAGATTGTCCGTTACGGTGATCCGATCACTGCCGATCTTCTCGATCAGCTCAGGAGCTGGCTGGAAGGGTTTCGGTGCCGCGATCCGCAGGTTGAAGCCCACTCGGGCAGCCGCCCAGAGCCAGGAGACCGGCACATTGCAGGCGCCATCACCGACGAAGCAGACAGTCTTCCCTTCGATTGCTCCGAGCTTTTCACGGATCGTCTGCAGGTCCGCGAGGATCTGGCACGGATGCTCATCATCGGTGAGCGCATTGATCGTAGGAATGCCGCTCTCCTTTGCAAACTCCTCCACATCCGCCTGCGCGAATGTGCGGATGATCGCCCCGTTTAACATCCGCCCCATGACGCGGGCGGTATCCTTGATCGGCTCACCGCGGCCGAGCTGAATGTCGTTCGCGGAAAGGAACATCACCTCTCCGCCAAGCTCGCGCACCCCCACCTCGAAGGACACGCGCGTACGGGTCGAAGACTTTGAGAAAATCAGCGCCCAGATCTGGTTCTTGAGCGGCTGTGTCTCGTGGCGCCCGCGGGTCGCCTTCATTTTATCGGCGAGGTCGAGGATCGTGAAAATCTCGTCGCGGGTAAGCGCCTCGATGGAAAGCAGGTTCTTCATTGTCTGGACGGGTGGAAAAAAGATCTCCGGAAAGATTGGCAAAAACCGGCCGCCTTCAGCGTGCCGGCAAATCACGAAGCACCCTGGCGAGAATCGCCGCGGCTTCATCGATCTCCTCACGCTTTACATTGAGCGGCGGCAGCCAGCGCACAGCGTGAGTGCCGGAGGGTACGGTCAGCAGTCCCGCCTCATGCAGTGCTTCAACCACAAAGATACTCGGCGCCTTGGTCTCGGGCAGATCGATCCGCTCGGCAAAATCGCCGACGAGCTGGATGCCGATCATCAGACCAACACCGCGCACCTGTTGGATCAACGGTGAGCCGATT
Organism: uncultured Verrucomicrobiales bacterium; assembly: GCA_966251085.1. GTDB lineage: Bacteria > Verrucomicrobiota > Verrucomicrobiia > Chthoniobacterales > Chthoniobacteraceae > CBINJX01. The sequence continues at coordinate 4,450 of CBINJX010000079.1, read as the reverse complement.
GCGTCGATTGCACTTTTCGCGTGCGCCCCTTCCACTCGGGCATTCTCGAGCATCCCCTCCTCCTCGATTACCGAAAGTACCTCATTTGCGCCAGCGGAGACGAGCGGTGTTCCGCCGAAAGTGGTGCCGTGTGTGCCGGGCCCGAGCAGATCGCAAAGTGGCACAACATCGCCGTTCTTGAGCGTGACCGGGCGGTTACTGACCCAGATAGCTCCAAGCGGGAAACCACCCGCGATTCCCTTTGCCCAGGAAATAGCGTCCGGCATGATATCGGGATTGATCGACTTCCACCCGCACCATTCGCCGGTCCGGCCGAGGCCGCACTGGTCTTCGTCAAACATGAGCAGCATCTGATGCCGGTCACAGAGATCACGTGCGTGCTGAAGGAACTCCGGCGTCGCAGGCTGGACACCGATCTCGCCCTGGATCGGCTCCATCAGCATCGCTACCGCGGATGGATCCTGCACTGCAGCGAGCAGTCCGGGTGCATCGTTGAAAGGTGTATGGAAGAAACCCTGCACCAGCGGCTCGAACCCGCGCTTCACCTTCTCCTGCCCCGTCGCGGAAATCCCCGCGAGCGTCCGGCCGTGGAAGGAATTGATCATCGTGATGATCGTGTGGCGGTACCGGCAGGGCTCGACGAGTTCACCCACCGTGTGGGTCCCTTCCGGAGGAAGCCCATCGTTTCCAAACTTCCGCGCCAGCTTGTAGAGCGCCTCATTGGCCTCCGCGCCGGAATTGCAGAAGAAGACCTTGCCGGGCGCGCCAACCAGCCGCACGAGCCGCTCGGCCAACTCGGCCTGCGGACGGGTGTAATAAAGATTCGACGTATGGACCAGGGTGCCAATCTGCCGCTGCATGGTCGCGACCACGCGGGGATGACAGTGCCCGATCGAGGTCACGGCGATTCCGGCCCCGAAATCCAGATACGCTTTCCCATTCTCATCCCACACACGCGTCCCCTCACCTCGGGCCAGCTTCAGATCAAAGCGTCCGTAGGTGGGAATGACGTAGCGATCGTAGAGTTCGCGCGTGCTGGTATTACTCATGGGAAAACCGGGGACACTAACGCGCGGAGACCGCATGAAAATGCAAAAATTCAGCCGTCTACTCGTTGTTACCCAGCTGTAAGATTTTCGGGGTCAATTCCGGGGGTAACCAGCCGATATTGGTCGTAGTGATAAGGTGCTGCGCCCCTGCTGGCAAAGCGTGGAGAAGTGCGCCACGGCGGGTGGGATCCAGTTCCCCGAAGATATCGTCCAGAAGCAACACGGGCGGGGCCTCGAAGTGAGCGGCGAGCAGATTGGCCGCAGCGAGCTTGAGGGAGAGAACGAGGGTCCGCTGCTGTCCTTCGGAGGCAAAGTTTGAACCACGCTCGTTGAGGAGGAAAGCGACATCGTCCCGATGAGGGCCGACGGTAGTCTGCCGCAGGCGGGCGTCTTCCCGTTTTGCCTCGGCGAGCTGCGTCTTGAAGTCGTCACCCGAGCCCGGCTGATACTCGAGCCGGAGCGTCTCGCGTGCGCCGCTGATTGCGTGATGCGCTTCCTCTGCGAGCGGCTGGAGTTCGGCAATGAGGCTTTGGCGTGCCGCGGTCACGCGATCCCCGATCGCAACAAGGGGCTCGTCAAAGGCCGCGATCTCCTGCCAGCGCGGCGTGGGTGATTTCAGAAGGAGATTCCGTGAGCGCAGCGCTCGCTCGTAGTCCCGGAGCGCGCGCCGATATCCGGAATCCCGCTGCACCAGGATGAAGTCGAGAAACCGCCTCCGGGCATCGCTCGATCCGCGCACGATCTCGATGTCGCTGTTGGAGAAATAGACGACGCGCCCGATTTGCAGATACTCCTGCGCGCTCTTCTGCTCCACGGAATCGAGGGCGAGTTTTTTCCGCTCCCGGCTGAAGTAGAATTGCAGGTGGCGCTCGCCGAAATAGCCATCCACCACAAACCCGCGCCGCTCGTGCTGAATCACATCGGCCATCCGGCTCGCCCGTGGAGATTGCAGCCGCAGCAGGATACACGCTGCTTCGAGCAGCGAGGTTTTTCCATGGGCGTTTGGCCCGATGATCAGGTTCAGCCCCGGCGCAAACTCCGCTTCGAAGGTCTCGAAACAGCGGAAATGGCGGAGTTTGATTTGAGTAAGAGTGGAGCATGCTTCCAGCTTGCTCTGGGAAGACGTGGATTGCTCCGACCCCGTGCCCGTCAGCCTGTTGCCTCCCCTCCCCAACCGGAACCGCCCTTCCCTCAGCCCGGCCTTCTCGGGGTTTGCTCTAATATACCGCCCATAGTGTACCAACTGTTCCTCCGAACGCACAATATGGTCGTAGGACTCATGCTGCCATACTGCCCCCGTACGTCCCATAATACGGTTAATCGCCTTAGCAGAAAATGACTTCCAGGAATGCAGGAGGCTTGGCACGTCCTCTCCGGGCGCAAGCGTCACAAGGGCGTGAACATGATTAGGCATGATCACAAACTCCCCTAGCGCATAACGCTGACCATCAAAGTGGCGGAATGTGGCTTCCACCACATCTGCGATCTCCGGTCGCTCGAGCCAACACTCGCCATACCCCGCATCTAGCCATTCCTGCAGTCGATCGCCAAAACGCTCCTCAAACTCCTTCTGCTTCTCAACGCCAAGTTGCGAGACTTCCTCGACCGCGCCAAGGCCATGGACCTGCAGCCAGATTACCCGCTCTTCGGTCCACTCTCGTAGCTTTTCCTGCGGAAGGGAATCCGCCAGACGAAAGGTAATGAAATAAGTAACTCCGGGCTGCTGCCAATGCGGCAGTCGTCGTGCGGAGATGGACGTCTCTCCGTAGGGATCAAAAGATTGGAACGACATCAGGCGACCAGAAGCACAAAGTTCGGCCACGCGTTCTCAGGGCAGGCTGGAAGCCCACCCCACTCTGCGCCGCCTCCAAGCGGAGCGCGGCCTGAGATTCTTGCGTGCACAAAACATGTAGTCACGAATGACGGAAGACGTGGAAACTTCCAATGACGTAAATCCCCCTTCACCAGACTTCCTGCTTGGTGCATCGGTCTTCCTTCGTCATTCGTGATTCAACTTTCCTGACTTTCTTTTTCTTTCGACATGCAACCGCTAGCTGGTTTCCGCGATTTCTACCCCGACGACTGCGCACGCCGTAATTACATCCTCTCCACCTGGCGCGAGGTCGCGCGGCGTTATGGCTTTGTCGAATATGACGGTCCTACTGTGGAACCGCTGGCGCTCTATGAGAAGAAGAGCGGTGGCGAACTGGTCGGCCAGCTCTACACCGTAGGCGCTTTGGCAGATCCGGAGGGTGGCCCAAAGGGAGCCCTTCGACCGGAGATGACGCCTACACTCGCGCGCATGGTTGCCGCTCGGGAGCGCGAGTTCCGGAAGCCGCTGAAATGGTTCTGTCTGCCGCAGTTCTTCCGTCACGAGCGCCAGCAGCGCGGGCGTCTTCGTGAGTTTTATCAGCTCAACTGCGACATCATCGGCGAGGCATCCCCTGCAGCCGATGCGGAGTTGGTGGCGATCACGATCGATATGCTGCGTGCGTTTGGGCTTACGGAGAAGGACTTTGTCATTCGTCTGAGCAGCCGCACAGCGTGGGCGCAGTTCTTTGCGAACAACGCCAACCGCTCGGAAGGCGGCGAACTGACGCCGGATGACGAGTACGAGTTCTTCCAGATCGTGGATAAGGCGGAGCGAATGCCTGCGGAAAAGACGAATGCGCTGCTGGCAAAATTCGGCCTCGATGCGGACCGAGTGCTCGCCTTTATGCGGAGCAAGGAGCCGACTGCGGAACTCGCTCCGATCGTTGCGGATCTGCAGGCCCGCGGTTTCGGCGCGTATGTGGAGATCGATTACGCCATCGTGCGGGGTCTCGCCTATTATACAGGTGTCGTCTTCGAAGCATTCGACAAGGGCAAGAAGGAGCGCGCTCTCGCGGGTGGCGGACGCTATGATCGTCTGCTGGCGCTGATGAGCGACGATAAGGTGGACCTCCCCGCTCTCGGTTTCGGCATGGGCGACGTCGTCCTGGCGAATCTCCTGACCGATCTCCCGCACACGAAATCCCAGATGGATGCCTGGATCGCGAGCAAGCACGCCGCCGATGTCTATGTGGTGGTGGCGAAGGAAGAGCGGCGCCCGGAAGCTCTCCGGATCGTGCAAACCCTGCGGGAAGCAGGTCAGCGCGTCGATTTCCCGCTGGTCCCCGCGAAAGTCGGAAAGCAGTTCCAGACAGCCGAGCAGCTCGGCGCCCGATTTGCAGTGCTTGTCGGAGACGAATGGCCTCAGGTAAAAGTAAAAGCGTTGGCTACCCGGGAAGAGACCCTGATTGCGCCAGAGTCGCTGCTGGAAAGCTTGACACGCTGATAGTCGGCAAAGGGGAGCTCGTGGACAGTTGAGTCCTGAAGTCTCACCGGCGAGTCCTGAAGTCTCACCGGCGAGTCCTGAAGTC